>NZ_JBFUKR010000021.1:0-87952 GCF_056400745.1 Rhizobacter sp. P5_A1 | reverse complement strand
GCGCAGCCGGGGCGCGCGCGCGCGGCAGCGGCGCCTGCAGCACCGGTGGCGCCGCCGGCGCCCGCGCTGCCGCCCGAGGTCCTGAGCATCCTGCGGGCCGTACCGGCGCTGCGCAGCGGCACCGCGCTGCAGCTCGGCGAAGTCAGCGAGGCGCTGCGCCGGCACGAGATCCTGACCAGCAAGCGCGCGTCGGCGAGCGGCTTCCTGAAGCGCCATGCGGCGCACTTCGAACTCGTGCCCGCCGACCGGCCACGCACCGTGCGCTTTCGGGGACCGAAGGCGGCGTGAAGCCGGTCGAGGCGGCGGCAGCTCGTGCGGCCGCGCAAGGCGATCACCGCGCACGTCTGGGTGCTGCCGTGGCCGGCGGCGAGCGCTGCGTCGTCGTCGATGCAGGAGCAGGTCGCGCAATCGATGACGCCGCAGCAGCTGGCCTCGAGGCCGTTCCTGCCGCTGCCGGTGCTCGGCGTGCCGGGCTGGTGGGCGCCGAACGAAGCGCCGGCGTTCTATCGCGACGACGCGGTGTTCCGCAGCCCCGAAAAACAAACAGCGGCCCGAGGGCCGCTGTTCTGAACTCACCGGGCGCCGGGATCGGCGCCGAGGCGGAGCTTCTTACTTCTTCGGAGCGTCCTGGCCTTCGCCGGCCTTGGTCGTGGTGCCGGCCTTCACGGCGGCCTTGGTCTCCGACTTGACGTCGGCGCGCGCTGCGGACGGGCCCGATGCCGCGGCAGCAGCCGGGCTGCCTTCGCCAGCCGGCGTCAGCTTCTTGTCCTTGCGGGCGGCTTGCGTTTCGGCCTTGCGCTCGGCGCGGGTCTTGGTCGACTTGGCAGTCGACTTTTCCGTCGGCGAACCTTCGCCAGCCGGCGTCAGCTTGCCGGCCTTCTCGGCGGCCTTGGTCTCGGCCTTGACATCGGCGCGCGAGGCCGGAGCCGAAGCTTGGGCGAAGGTGGCTTGGGCGAACATGGCAGCGGCGACAGCGGCCACGACGGTCAGAGCGTTTTTCATCGTCATATCAATCTCCTGTTGAGAACGAGGGTTAGGGCATTTCACGTAAGCAGAACGCACTCGGGAGCGACATGCCCTCTTCAAGTCGGCTTGCTGTCGGGCTGCGGTTGCAGACCGGTGGAGCGCGGCACGTATTAGAACGCGGCTTCGCGGGAACGGTTGACGAAAGCCGCCAATCGACCGCGATCGCCCGATTCGAAAGGGCGATATGTTGCGCCGATGCCGCATCCGGCGCGGTCGGCAGAGATAATCGCGTCGGTGAAGCGGGCCAGACCGCCGCTGGTGCGAGGCCCGAAAGGGCGCACTGGAGGAAGGTCCGGACTGCACAGGGCGGCGTAGCAGCTAACGGCTGTCCACCGTGAGGTGAGGATCAGAGCAACAGAGACGAGTCGGCGCGTCGTCGAAAGACGGAGCGCCGGGTGAAACGGGCAATCTCTACGCGCAGCAATACCAAATAGGCACACATCGATCTGGCTCCGGGGAGTGTGCGGGTAGGTAGCATCGAGCCGTCGCAGCGATGCACGGCCCAGAGGAATGGCGGTCACGGCCGGCGCTTCGCAAGAGGCGCCGGCTGCACAGAATCCGGCCTATCGGCTCGCTTCACACTTTCTTCAGGGGCCGGCGCTCAGGCGCTTGCGCGCCGTCAGCCCACCGTCGGCGTCGGTCTTGACAACCTCGAAGCCGGCGCCGAGGTACATCGCCAGCGGCCCGTAATGGCTCTCGGCCGCGCTCGCCGCCGCGCTGCGCGGATAGGCCTCGGCCCACGCGAAGCCGCGCTCGCGCAGGCCCTCGCAGGCGGCAGCGAGCAGGGCGGTCGCGATGCCCCGACCGCGGAACGCCGGCGCGATCACGAAGCAGGCGATCGCGCCGATGCGATCGGCCTGCGGCTCGGGTTCGTCGAACAGGCCTTCGACGAAGCGCCGCGGGCCGGCATTGCACCAGCCGATCGCTTGATCCTGCGAATAGGCGAGCCAGCCGGTCATCGTGCCGTTGCCGATGCGCTCGCAGGTCGAGGCGCGGTTCTGCGCGGCGCTGCGCTCCTTCCAGGCGATCGTCGCGTGATCGGCGTGCGGGAAGTGGCAATAGCACGAGAGCCACTTCGGGTTGTCGACGAACGCGCGCTGCTCGAAGAAGTCGAGGAAGTCGGGCAGGCGCTCGGGCGTCAGCGGTCGGATCTCGGTGTCGCGCGGTGTCGTCGTCATGCATCCCTCTGCGATGGCGTTTGGGCAGGCCCTAGACTCTACGGCTTCGATGAATCCCGACGCACACACCCTCTGGCGCGCACCACGCTGGGCCCTTGCCGTCCTGCTCGCCTGCCTGGGCATGCTCGGGCCTTTCTCGATCGACACCTACCTGCCGGCCTTCACCGGCATCGCGAATGCGATCGGCGCGACGCCGGTGCAGATGCAGCAGACGCTGTCGGCGTACCTGTTCGGCTTCGCGGTGATGAACCTGTTCCACGGCGCGCTGTCCGACAGCCTCGGGCGCCGGCCGGTCGTGCTCTGGGGGCTGGTGGTGTTCACGCTCGCGTCGGTCGGCTGCGCGATGTCGCAGCACATCGGCGCGCTGGTGTTCTTTCGTGCGCTGCAAGGCATGTCGGCCGGCGCCGGCATCGTGATCTCGCGCGCGGTGATCCGCGACATGTTCCCGCCGCACGACGCGCAGCGCGTGATGTCGCAGGTGACGATCTATTTCGGCGTCGCGCCGGCCGTCGCGCCGATGGTCGGCGGGTTCCTGTTCGTGCATGTCGACTGGCATGCGATCTTCTGGTTCCTGAGCGTCGTCGGCGTGGTGCTGTGGGCCGCCAACTACAAGTTGCTGCCCGAGACCCTGCACCTGAGCCAACGCCAGGGCTTCGACGTGCGCAACCTGCTGCGCGGCTACTGGCAGATGGGTTCGAGCGCGCGCTTCATGATGCTGACGCTCGCCAGCGGCGTCCCGTTCAACGGCATGTTCCTGTACGTGCTCTCGGCGCCGGTGTTTCTCGGTGACCACCTGCATCTGGCGCCGGGCCAGTTCTTCTGGTTCTTCATGATCACGATCGCCGGCATCATGGGTGGCGCGTTCTTCTCGGGACGGCTCGCCGGGCGCATCAAGCCGCAGCACCAGATCCGCCACGGCTTCCTGATCATGCTGCTGGTGTCGATCGCGAACCTGGCGCTGAACCTGGTGTTCACCGCGCAGCCGTGGTGGGCGCTCGTGCCGCTGGGCATCTACGCGTTCGGCTGGGCGCTGATGGTGCCGGTGGTCACGCTGATGGTGCTCGACCTGGTGCCCGAGCGGCGCGGCATGGCCTCGTCGTTCCAGGCCTGCGTCGGCAGCCTCGCGAACGGGTTGGTCGCCGGCGTGATTGCGCCGCTGGTGATGCACTCGACCGTGTGGCTCGCGGTCGCCTCGCTGCTGATGATGAGCATCGGCGTGATCGCGTGGATCTGGGTCAAGCCGCGGGTGACCTGACGGCGCGAAGGCTCGGGCGCTGCTCAAGTCGGCCGGTGCGGGGTCGATATGAACGCGAGACGCGCTCGTTTCGCGCCGGAGATCCGCCATGCCCGCCCCGTCATCCAGAACCCGTCGATCCGGCGTCGCGCTGCTCGCACTGAGCGCGGCATGCGCCATCGCCGCCGCCGCCGAGCATGGCGCTGCACCGACGCAGGCCGCGGCGGCCGAGGCGTCACCGCCCCACGAGGCGCCGGCGAAGAAGGCGAGGGCGGCCGCTCCTGTCGACCCCGCGCGCGATCCGCTGGACTTGCTGCGCGAGCGCCTGGCGCAGAAGCTCGGTGCGACCAAGGCGCCGGACAACGCCAACCCGAATGTGATGCGCGTGGTGTCGAAGGTGACGACAACGTCGGCGGCGCCCGAGCACGAACCCGCGCCCGAAGCCAGGCGCCAGAGTCACCGCAAGCCGATCACGGGTGAGACGACATCGCATGCCGCCGGCGCCGGGCACGCCGCGCACTGGGACTACGCCGGCGGTGCCGGGCCCGAGGCCTGGGGCCAGATGAAGCCTGAATTCGCGAAGTGCTCGACCGGCACGCGCCAGAGCCCGATCGACATCCGCGAGGGCATCCGCGTCGATCTCGATCCGGTCCAGTTCGATTACAAGCCGAGCGCCTTTCGCGTGATCGACAACGGCCACACGGTGCAGGTCAACCTTGCCGCGGGCAGCTCGATCGAGGTCATGGGGCGGCGCTACGAGCTCGTGCAGTTCCACTTCCATCGTCCTTCGGAAGAGCGCATCGATGGCAGGCAGTTCGACATGGTCGTGCACCTGGTGCACAAGGATCTGGAAGGCCGTCTCGCGGTCGTCGCGGTGCTGCTGGACCGCGGCAGCGCACAGCCGGTCGTGCAGGCCGTCTGGAACAACCTGCCGCTCGAAAAGGGCGAGGAACTCGCGGCCCGCGGCGCACTGAACCTGAACGAGTTGCTGCCGGCCGAGCGCCGCTACTTCACCTACATGGGCTCGCTGACGACGCCGCCGTGCAGCGAGGGCGTGCTGTGGATGGTGATGAAGCAGGCGGTGCCGATCTCGGCCGAGCAGATCGGCATCTTCGCGCGCCTGTACCCGATGAACGCGCGGCCGATCCAGTCGGCCGGCGGGCGCATGATCAAGGAGTCGAACTGAAGCGGCGCGTACCCGCGACGGGGCTGACGATCTAGACTGCCCGCTCCTTCATCGCGGGAGCGTGTGATGCTGCTATTCCTCGTCGGCCTGGTGCTGTTCCTCGGGATCCACTCCGTGGCAATCGTCGCGCCGGCCTGGCGCGATGCCCAGGCGGCGCGCAACGAGCGCGCCTGGAAGGGCCTCTACTCGCTCTTCTCGATCGTCGGCTTCGGCTTGCTGATCTACGGCTACGGCATCGCGCGGCAGGCGCCGGTCGTGATCTGGACACCGCCGACCGGGCTGCGCCACGTGGCGCTGCTGCTGATGCTGCCGGCGTTCCCGCTGCTGCTCGCGGCCTACCTGCCGGGACGCATCAAGACGGTGGCCAAGCACCCGATGCTGCTCGCGGTGAAGCTCTGGGCGACGGCGCACTTGCTGGCCAACGGCATGCTCGTCGACATGATCCTGTTCGGCGCGTTCCTGGCCTGGGCCGTGGCCGACCGCATCGCGGTCAGGAAGCGCGCCGTGCCGCGCGCGGTTCCCGGCGCGCCGCCGTCGCCGATCAACGACGCGATCGCGGTCGTCGGCGGCCTCGCGGTCTACGCGCTGTTCGTGCTGTGGGCGCATCGCTGGCTGATCGGCGTTTCGCCGCTGGGCTGACGGGCTTGCCGGTTGCGCCGTGTCCTACAGTGGGTTCACGCCCCGGCCGACAGACCACGGGGCGATGCCTTCGGCAAAGTGCTGAGGTCGATCCGACGGACCGACATCAGCCCATGCGCAAAGGAGTCAGCATGAACAAGGATCAAGTCAAGGGCCGCATCAAGCAGGCCAAGGGCAAAATCAAGGAAGCTGCCGGCAAGATGATGGGCAAGCGCGGCATGGCGGTTGAAGGCAAGGTCGAGAAGGTCGCGGGCAAGACCCAGGCCGACTACGGTGATCTGCGCGCAACGCGCGACGAGGACCGGAAGAACCTGCCTTGACCCTTGGCGGCGTGTCACGACCACCGTGACCGAACGCGCGCCGCGAGGTCGACCGTGACCCGCGGCGCCTGCCCGAGCGGCACATCGTCCGGCGCTGCGTCGCCGCCGGCCGCCTCGAAGCACTCTGCGAGCGCCGGCGGAATGAAGCGGGTCAGCGATCCGTACAGGTGCTTGTCGCCGAACTCGGCCTGCTGCGTCACGTAGAAGCGCTGCGGCACCAGCAGGTGCAGATGCTGGCGCGCACGCGTCATCGCGACATACAGCAGCCGGCGCTCCTCCTCGATCTCGATCGCGTTGCCGGTCGCCATGTCGGAGGGGATGCAGCCGTCGACGGCGTTCAGCACGAACACCGCCTTCCACTCCTGGCCCTTGGCGGCATGGATCGTCGACAGGATCAGGTAGTCCTCGTCCCGCGACGGCACGCCGGATTCGTCGCTGGTCGCTTCGGGCGGATCGAGCGTCAGTTCGGCCAGGAACGATTCGCGCGAGGCATAGCCGGATGCGATGCGCGCGAGCTGCGTCAGGTCGCCCTCGCGGATCGCCGCGTCGTCGTGCAGGCGATGCAGCTGCGGTCGGTACCAGGCGTTGACGAGTTCGAGGTCGGCCGGCCAGCGCGCGTGATCCGAGCGCAGCTGCGCGAAGATCGCGACCCACGCCGGCCAGTCGGTTGCCGCAGCCGGTGGCGGCTTGAACGCGCACAGCGCGGCGGCCGGGTCGCTCGCGTCGGCCATCGCATCGAGCAGGCGCTTCGCGCTCGCGGTGCCGATGCCGGGCACGAGTTGCGCCACGCGCAGGCCCGCCATCCGGCTGCGCGGGTTCTGCGCCCAGCGCAGCGCCGAAAGCACGTCCTTCACGTGCGCGGCCTCGAGAAACTTGAGCCCGCCGAACTTCACGAACGGGATGTTGCGGCGCGTCAGCTCGAGCTCGAGCGCGGCGCCGTGGTGCGAGGTGCGGAACAGCACCGCCTGGCTCTTCAGCGCGATGCCGCATTCGCGGTGCCGCAGCACCTGGTCGGCGACCCAGCTCGCCTGCGCCGACTCGTCGGGCACCGTGATCAGCGACGGCCGCTGCGAGGAGGCCGCGTCGCTCCACAGCTGCTTGCTGAAGCGCTCGGCGGCGAGCGCGATGACAGCGTTCGACGCCGCGAGAATCGGCTGCGTCGAGCGGTAGTTGCGTTCCAGCGTGACGACCCGCGCGGCGGGCTCGAACCGGCTCGGGAAGTCGAGGATGTTGCGCAGCTCGGCGGCGCGGAACGCGTAGATCGATTGCGCGTCGTCGCCGACCACCGTCAGGCCGCGGCCATCGGGCTTCAGCGCGAGCAGGATCGCGGCCTGCAGGCGGTTCGTGTCCTGGTACTCGTCGACCAGCACGTGGTCGAAGCGCGCCGACACGTGCGCCGCGAGCGCCGGCTCCTCGAGCATCTGCGCCCAGTACAGCAGCAGGTCGTCGTAGTCGAGCACGCACTGCTGCTGCTTCGCGGCGACATAGCCGCGGAACAGTTGCTTCAACTCGTCTTCCCAGGTCTGGCACCACGGGTAGACCGTTTGCAGCAGCTCGCCCAGCGGGCACTGGCTGTTCAGCGCGCGCGAGTAGACGCCCAAGCACGTGCCCTTCAGCGGAAAGCGGTTCTTCGTCGTCGCGAACTTCAACTCGTGGCGCACCAGGCCGATCAGGTCTTCGGAGTCGCCGCGGTCCTGGATCGTGAAGTTCTCGGCCAGGCCGATCTGCGCTGCGTACTCGCGCAGCAGCCGCGCGCCGATGCCGTGAAAGGTGCCGGCCCAGTGCAGCTGCGGCGCGCGCTGCGTCGACATGAACCCGAGCGCCTGGTGCAGCACGCGGCCGACGCGGCGCTGCATCTCCTGCGCGGCGCGGCGCGAGAAGGTCAGCAGCAGGATGCGCTGCGGGTCAGCGCCGGCGAGCACCAGTTTCGCGACGCGCGCCGCGAGGGTCATCGTCTTGCCCGAGCCGGCCCCGGCGATCACCAGCAGCGGGCCGGGGATCACCGGCGGCGCGCCGGCGTCGATGCCGTGCTCGACCGCGGCGCGCTGCTGCGCGTTGAGCAGTGCGAACGGATCGGGGCGGGGGTCGGCGGACATGGGCATACTGTAATTGCATCCAGCCCGAGCCTTCTTCCGAGGAGCCCGCCATGACCGTTCTCGTCGGCACCGCCTCGTGGTCCAGCAAGACGCTGGTCGACAGCGGCCGCTTCTATCCGCCCGGCGTGACCAGCGCCGAGGCGCGGCTGCGCCACTACGCGTCGCGCTTCCCGCTGGTCGAGGTCGACTCGAGCTACTACGCGCTGCCGGTACCGGCGACCACGCAGCTGTGGGCCGAGCGCACGCCGAACGGCTTCACGATGAACGTGAAAGCGTTTCGCCTCTTCACCGGCCACCCGACCTCGCCGGTCGTGCTGCCGAAGGACATCCGCGCCGCGCTGCCGCCGAGCCGCGGCTCGAACCTGTACCTGCGCGATGTGCCGGCCGAGATCGTCGACGAGCTCTGGCGCCGCTTCATCGAGGCGCTCGTGCCGCTGCGCGCGTCCGGGCGACTCGGGCTCGTGCACTTCCAGTTCGCGCCCTGGCTGCTGCGCAATGCCGATGCCCATGCGCACGTGCGCATGTGCGTCGAGCGCATGGCCGGCCACACGCTCAGCGTCGAGTTCCGTCATCGCAGCTGGTTCGATGGCGAGCACGCGAGCGCCGGCACGCTCGCGTTCGAGCGCGAGCTCGGCGTCGTGCACACCGTCGTCGACGGCCCGCAGGGCTTCACGAACAGCGTGCCGGCGCTGTGGGAGACGACGCACCCGGGCTTCGCGCTGCTGCGCCTGCACGGCCGCAACGCCGCGACCTGGAACCTGAAGGGCGCGAGTGACTCGTCGGAGCGCTTCAACTACGACTACAACGATGCCGAGCTCGGCGCGCTCGCCACGCAGGTCGAGCGCCTCGCCGCGCAGGTGCTCGCGACGCATGTCGTGTTCAACAACAACATGGAAGACCAGGGCCAGCGCAACGCGGCCTCGCTGCTCGCGCTGCTGAGGCGACGCTGACCGGCCTCAGGCTTCGAGCGGCCGCCCCGCGGCCATCCAGGCGTCGATGCCGCCGGCCAGCGGCCGCACGTCCCGGAAGCCATGCTCGAGCAGCTTGCGCGCCGCGAGCACCGCCGACGCGTCGTTCGGGCAGGCGCAGTAGACGATGATCAGCGCATCCTTCGGGTGGGCAAGCAGCTCCGGCGCGAGTTCGCCCTCCAGCCCGACGATCGCACCGGGGATGCGGCCCTCGTCGCGCGCCACCTGCGAGCGCACATCGACGATCAGCGGCCGCTCGCCGCGGTCGAGCAGCGCGCCGAGCGAGTCGACCGACACGCGGGCCATCTTCAGCTGCTTGTTGAAGCGGTAGCGCTGCCACCACTTCGACGCGACGAACAACGCGATCGCCAGCGCCAGCAGCATCAGCCCCCATTTGCCGAACTGCGCGAGCGCCGCGACGATCTCCTCGATCGCCGGCGCGAACAACCAGCCGAGCGCGAGGCCCACGCCGACCCACAGCGCCGAGCCGAGCGTGTCGAACAGCAGGAATGCGCCGCGCGGAATGTGCATCGCGCCGGCCAGCGCGGTCGCGACCGATGCAAAGCCCGGCACGAACTTCGCGACCAGCAGCGAGGGCGGCCCGAAGCGCGTGAAGATCGATTCGGTCTGGCGCACGCAGCCATCCGGTGACAGCGAGATCTGGCACAGCACGCGCAGCACGCGCCGGCCGCTCCAGCGGCCGATCGCGTACCAGACGCTGTCGGCGATCAGGCAGGCCACGACCGCCACCCCGAGCAGCGCGAGCACGTTCAGCTCGCCGCGCGCCGCGAGCGCGCCGGTGACCATCAGCATCGGGTAGCCGGGCACCGGCGCGCCGAGCTGCTCGACGAGGATGTTGACGAACACGAACAGCAGTCCGAATTCGGCGATCAGGCGGATCAGGGTGTCCAAGCGTGCGAAACGGCAGCCGAGGGGATGTGCGGAAGTGTCGCCTGGATTTTCTCGCACGGCAGGCCGTAAGCTTGGCGCCTCAGTCCTCAGGAGGCCCCATGAAAATTCTGTTGCCCGTCGACGGATCCGAAGGCGCGCTCGAGGCCGTGCGCCATGCGCTGCGGCTGGTCGGCGACGGCCTGCGCGCAAGCTTCGTGCTCGCCAACGTGCAGGAGCCGGCGTCACTGTACGAGGTCGTCGTCGCGCACGACGCCGAGGTGCTCGAGCAGGTCAGCACCGCCGCGGCCGAGCACTCGCTCGGGCCGGCACAAGCGCTGCTGAAGTCCGCCGGCGTCGCCTTCGAGACCGAGATCGGCCACGGCGATCCGGGCCACCTGCTGGTCGAACTCGCCGAGCGCTGCGAGTGCCAGCTCGTCGTGATCGGCGCGCGCGGCGTCGAGCCGTTCGACGGCGGATCGCTCGGCTCGGTCGCGAACTCGGTGCTGCACCATTCGAGCGTGCCGGTGATGGTCGTCAAGCGCGCCGAAAGCTGACCCGCGGCGCGGAGCCGTGTGCTCTGCTATGGTCGTGACACCGAACGAGGCCGTCGCCTCGCCCCCGTCCATGTCTGCGCAACGATGCTGGATATGCCCTTCAGCCCTTGCCCCCGATGACCCTGCAACGCCCTCGTTGCGGGATTCCCTCAGTGCTCGGGGCCAGCGTGCTGGCAGCGCTCGTCGGCGGCCTGGCGCCACATCACGCGCATGCGGACTCGGCGCTCGCGCCGTCGACCGTCTTTCTCGAGGCGGGCAGCGGTGGCGGTACGCACGAGCAGACGGCCGGGCTCACCTGGGATTGGGACAAGACCTGGTCGATCGGCAGCGGGCGCGTGTCGGGCTACTGGGAAGCCTCGATCGCGAGATGGTCGTATCCCGGCGAGACCGGGCGATCGACCTCGCTCGGCAAGCTCGAGTTCGCGCCGATGTTTCGCTACCGGCCGAGCGACGGCGCCTCGCGCTGGTTCATTGAAGGCGGCATCGGTCTGACCCTGATGAACCGGATGTTCGTGAGCGACCGCAAGCGCTTTTCGACGCGCTACAACTTCGGCGATCACCTTGGAATCGGCCGAAACTTCGGTGCGCAAGGGCAGTACGAGCTCGCAGTGCGCGTCGAGCACGTCTCGAACGCCGGTATCAAGGAGCCGAACCCGGGGGAGAGCCTGGTCCAGCTGCGCTTCTCGTACGGCTTTCGCTGACGGGCCTGCACCGCAGGGACACTTCGCGGAGCTTCCGGCGCGCCGGATTTACCTCAGGTAACTGGCGCTGCGATCTAACGCTTCACTTTCCAAGTCGCGCGCAGGTCTTTGTTTTTGAACGCTTTTACCTTCGATCTCAGCGTTTGGAGTGTCCGCTAAGTCATTGATTCCATTGATTTTTCCCGCCCAATTCGATTGACTGGGAGTCGGCGTATCCGTTAAAGTGGCGCAAAGTGCACTTTCTTGGGTATTTGTGGCAAACATCGTGTTTCAAGGGCCCGCGGCCCTGACGTTGGACGGCAAGGGGCGAATCGCCGTGCCGGCGCGTCACCGCGAGCTCCTGACGGCGATGGGTGTCACGCAGCTGACGATCACGAAGCACCCCGAGGGGGCGCTGCTGATCTTCCCGCGCCCGGCCTGGGAAGCATTTCGTGACAGGGTCGCTGCGCTGCCGATGGAAGCTTCCGGCTGGAAGCGCGTTTTTCTCGGTAACGCGATGGATGTCGAAGTCGACGGCTCGAACCGCGTGCTGATCGCCCCCGAACTGCGCGCGTCGGCCGGCCTCGTGCGCGACGTGATGCTGCTCGGCATGGGCAGCCACTTCGAGCTGTGGGATGCCCAGCGCCATGCCGACCACGAGTCCCGCGTGATGCAGTCCGAAATGCCCGAGTCGCTCAAGAGCTTCAGCTTCTAGAGCGTTTCCCCCGCCGTCCCTTCCCGCGCTTGCCACCGTTCATGGATCCCCAGAGCGACCGTCCGCACACGACCGTGCTGCTCAACGAGGCAGTGGATGCGCTCGTCACCACGCCCGACGGCATCTACGTCGACGGCACCTACGGCCGCGGCGGGCATGCGCGGCTGCTGCTCTCGCGCCTGTCGCCGAAAGGAAGGCTGGTGGCGATCGACAGGGATCTTCAGGCCATTGCGGCGGCGACCTCGGGCACGACGCGGGTCACTGACCCGCGTTTTTCCATCCATCACACGAGCTTCGCGCACATGGTGCCGACGCTGGCCGCACTCGGCATCGACAAGGTCGATGGCCTGCTGCTGGATCTGGGCGTCTCGTCGCCGCAGATCGACGACCCCGAACGCGGTTTCAGCTTCCGTTTCGACGGGCCGCTGGACATGCGCATGGACACCACCCGCGGCGAGAGCGCGGCAGATTTCCTGGCCCGCGCCGACGTGCGCCAAATGACGGAGGTGATACGTGACTATGGGGAAGAACGGTTTGCTCTACAGGTTGCAAAGGCGCTTGTTGCTCGGCGCGAAGGCGGGAACCCTGTTCGAACCACAGGCGAGCTTTCCAACGTCGTGGCTGGTGCGGTCAAAACCCGCGAAGCGGGCCAGAATCCTGCAACGCGCACATTTCAAGCTCTTCGGATTTTCGTCAACGCCGAGCTTGAGGAGCTCGAACAAGGCCTGAGCGCGGCGATCGATCTGCTGGCACCGGGCGGCCGGCTGGTCGTGATCAGCTTTCACTCGCTCGAAGACCGCATTGTGAAGACCTTCATCGCGCGCGAGAGCAAGCACGCGTTCGACCGCCGCGCACCGTTCGCGGCGCCGCAGGCGATGCGGCTGCATGCTCTCGGTCGAGTCAAGCCGGGCGACGACGAGGTGCGCGCCAACCCGCGCGCGCGCTCGGCGGTGATGCGTGTGGCCGAGCGCACCGATGTCGCGAGCCCGGTCCGCCAGGGGCGCCCGGCATGACACGCTTGAATGTCATGCTGCTGGTCGCGCTGCTGTTCAGCAGCGTCTACCTCGTGCGCGTCTCGCACGAGTCGCGCCGGCTCTTCGCCGAGCTCGACAAGGCGCGCAGCGCCGAGCGGCTGCTCGACAACGAGTTCGAGCGCCTGAAGTCCGACAAGCAGTCGCAGGCGACGCCGCTGCGCGTCGAGAAGACCGCGCGCGACAAGCTCGCGATGCGCAGCGCGACGCCGGCCGTCACGCAATACGTCAGCCGCGCGGCCGCGGCGAGCGCGGCAGGGAGCAACTAGTCGTGAGCTGGGGCGGCAAGAGCAAGGGCAATTTGCCGGCCACCGCGCGCGGCGGCAGGAACGGGCGCGCCGCGGCGCGCAGCGGGGCCTCCAGCGTGCGCAGCGTGAGCTACTCGACCAGCCCGCTGCTGGCGTCGAAGACGCCGCCGTGGCGCTCGAAACTGCTCGTCGCGGTCGTCGGCCTGAGCTTCTGCGGCCTGCTCGGGCGCGCGCTCTACGTGCAGGTGATCGGCACCGAGTTCTTCCAGCGCCAGGGCGAGATCCGCTATGCGCGCACGCTCGAACTGCCGGCGAGCCGCGGCCGCATCCTCGATCGCAACGGCCTGATCCTCGCGTCGAGCGTGCCCGCGGCCTCGTTGTGGGCGGACCCGAAGGATTTCGACGCCGACACGACGCAGCGCAAGCAGCTCGCGAGCCTGCTCGGCATGACGACCAAGGAGCTCGCCGACCGCCTCGACGACAACCCGAACTTCGTCTGGCTGCGCCGCCAGGCCGACGACACGGTCGCGAAGAACGTGCTCGGGCTCGGCCTGAAGGGCGTGCACCAGGTGCGCGAGTACAAGCGCAAGTACCCCGAGGGCGAGGCGGCGACGCATGTCGTCGGCTTCACGAACGTCGAGGACCACGGCCAGGAAGGCATCGAGCTCGCGCACGAGAAAGACCTGTTCGGCCGCAACGGCACGCGCCGCGTGATCAAGGACCGGCTCGGCCGCGTCGTCGAGGACATCGGCGACAGCGTCGCGCCGGTCGACGGCCGCGACATCGACCTGAGCATCGACTCGAAGGTGCAGTTCTTCGCCTACCAGCGCATCCGCGATGCGGTCGCCGAGAACAAGGCCAAGGCCGGCAGCGTGGTCGTGCTCGACGCGCGCAGCGGCGAGGTGCTCGCGCTCGCAAACTACCCCAGCTACACGCCGGGCGACCGCCGCAACCTGACCGGCGCGCAGCTGCGCAACCGCGCGCTGACCGACACCTTCGAACCCGGCTCGACCGTCAAGCCCTTCATCGCCGCGTGGGCGCTGGAGACCGGCCGCGTCAAGCCCGAGACCATCATCCACACCGCGCCGGGCAAGGTCTCGATGGGCGGTTTCGTGATCAGCGATTCGCACGCGCATGGCGACCTGAGCGTGTCCCAGGTGATCCAGAAGTCGAGCAACATCGGCGCGATGCGCATGGGGCTGATGTTCCAGCCGCGCGAGATGTGGGAGCTCTACACGCAGGCCGGCTTCGGCCAGAAGCCGCAGCTGGCCTTCCCCGGCGCGGTGACCGGGCGGCTGCGTCCGTACAAGACCTGGCGCCCGATCGAGCAGGCGACGATGAGCTACGGCTACGGGCTGTCCGCCTCGCTGTTCCAGATCGCGCACGCCTACACCGTGTTCGCACACGACGGCGAGTTCATCCCGGTCACGCTGACCAAGAGCGCGGCCCAGGGCGACGAGGCAAAGGTGCCGGGCCTGCGCGTGATCTCGCCGCAGACCGCGAAGACCGTGCGCGAGATGCTCTCGCTCGTCACCGGCCCCGGCGGCACCGCACCGAAGGCGCAGACGATCGGCTATTCGGTCGGCGGCAAGTCGGGCACCGCGTACAAGCAGGAGGGCAAGGGCTACGCGGTGAAGAAGTACCGCTCGTGGTTCGTCGGCCTCGCGCCGATCGGCAACCCGCGCATCATCGTCGCGGTGATGGTCGACGAGCCGACCGGCGGCAAATGGTACGGCGGCGATGTCGCGGCGCCGGTTTTCAGCGACCTGGTGCAGCAGACGCTGCGCACGCTGAACGTGCAGCCCGATCTCGACGTCAAGACGCAGATCATCGCGAAGGATGTGCCAGCCGAGGAGGAGAGCTTCTGATGGCCTCTCTCGCGTCGATCCACCAGCTCGATTCGGTCGATGCCGCGCTCGCGTGGCTGACGCAGCGCGGCGCGCGCGCGCTGCAGGTCGACAGCCGCCGGATCGGCCCCGGCGACGCGTTCATCGCGTGGCCGGGCGCCGCATTCGACGGCCGGCGCTTCGT
The DNA here is from genome assembly GCF_056400745.1 of Rhizobacter sp. P5_A1. Taxonomy (NCBI): domain Bacteria; kingdom Pseudomonadati; phylum Pseudomonadota; class Betaproteobacteria; order Burkholderiales; family Sphaerotilaceae; genus Rhizobacter; species Rhizobacter sp. P5_A1. The sequence continues at coordinate 73,155 of NZ_JBFUKR010000021.1, read as the reverse complement.
GCCGCAGGCCCTCGCGGCGGGCGCGAGCGCCTGTCTGGTCGAGGCGGAAGGCGCGTCGACGATCGACGGCCTGGACGGCGCCGATGTCGCCGCGCTGCACGGCCTGAAGGCCAGCGCCGGCGTGCTCGCGAGCGGCTTCATGGGCGTGCCGAGCGCGGCGCTGAATGTGATCGCGGTCACCGGCACGAACGGCAAGACCTCGACCGCCTGGTGGGTCGCGCAAGCCCTCGGTTCGCTCGGCCGGCGCTGCGGCGTGATCGGCACGCTCGGTGTCGGTGAGCCTCCATCGCCGTCGCAGCCCGCGGCGATCACCTTCACCGGCATGACGACGCCGGATGCGGTCACGGTGCAGGCGGGTTTCAAGCGCTTCGTCGATGCCGGCTTCCAGGCCTGCGCGATCGAGGCCACGTCGGTCGGCCTGCGCGAGCAGCGCCTCGCCGGGACGCAGATCGACATCGCGCTGTTCACGAACTTCACGCAGGACCACCTCGATTACCACGGCTCGATGGAAGCCTACTGGCTCGCGAAGGCCGCGCTGTTCGCCTGGCCGGGCCTGCGCGCCGCGGTGATCAACGTCGACGACGCGCATGGCGCCGCACTGGCGCGCGCGCTGCAGGAGACCGCGCTGGACCTGTGGACGTATTCGACGATCGACGCTGCCCGTCTGCGCGCGTCGAAGATCGGCTACGACGGCGGCGGGCTCGGCTTCGAGCTGCGCGAAGGCAACACGAGCGTCGCGGTGAAGACGCAGATGATCGGCGACTACAACGTCGCGAACCTGCTCGCGGCGATCGGCGGCCTGCGCGCCTCGGGCGTCCCGCTCGCCGATGCCGCCGCCGCCTGCAAGGGGTTGACGCCGGTGCCGGGCCGGATGCAGCGCGTCGCGTCGGACGCGGCCGGCCCGCAGGTCGTCGTCGATTACGCGCACACGCCGGACGCGCTCGAGAAGGCGCTGCTCGCGCTGCAGCCCTTCGCGGCCGAGCGCGGCGGCGCGCTCTGGTGCGTGTTCGGCTGCGGCGGCAACCGCGATGCGACGAAGCGTCCGTTGATGGGCGCACTCGCGCAGCGCCTCGCGCAGCAGGTCGTGATCACCAGTGACAACCCGCGCGGCGAGGCGCCCGCCTTCATCCTGCTGCAGATCGTCGCCGGGCTGAAAGGGACCCAGGAGCGCGTCAAGGTGATCGAAGACCGGCGCGCCGCGATCGCGCACGCGGTGCGCCACGCCGGCGCGCGCGACGTGATCCTCGTCGCCGGCAAGGGCCACGAGGACTACCAGGAGATCGGCGGCGTGAAGCAGCATTTCTCGGATGTCGAAGAGGCCGGCGTGGCATTGGCCGCGCGCGCGGGGTCGCCGTCATGATGATGACGCTCGCCCAAGCCCACGCGCTGCTGCCCGGCTCGACCTTGATCGGCGACGGCGCGATCGAGATCGCGCGTGTGCACAGCGACACGCGCAGCCTGCAGCCGGGTGACCTGTTCGTCGCGCTGCGCGGCGAGCACTTCGACGCGCACGATTTCCTCGGCCAGGCGAAGGCCAACGGCGCGGTCGCAGCGATCGCCGAGCGCGGGCTCGATGCGAGCCATGCGGCCGGTGTGCCCGGCCTGCAGGTCGCCGACACGCAGCAGGCGCTGACCGCGCTCGCGCACGCCTGGCGGCGCCGCTTCCACCTGCCGCTGATCGCGGTGACCGGCAGCAACGGCAAGACGACCGTCACGCAGATGATCGCGGCGATCCTGCGCGATTGGCTCGGCGACTCGGCGTTCGCGACCGTCGGCAACCTGAACAACCACATCGGCGTGCCGCTGACCTTGCTGCGCCTGCGCCAGGACGAGCGCGTGCATCACCGCGCCGGCGTCGTCGAGCTCGGCATGAACCATCCCGGCGAGATCGCCGCGCTCGCCGCGTTGACCGCGCCGACCGTCGCGCTGGTCAACAACGCGCAGCGCGAGCACCAGGAGTTCATGGCCAGCGTCGAGGCGGTCGCGCACGAGAACGGCGCGGCGATCTCGGCGCTCGGCGCGTCCGGCACCGCGGTGTTCCCGGCCGACGAGGCCTACGCGCCGATCTGGCACCAGCTGGCCGGCAGCCGCCCGACGCTGACCTTCGCGCTGACCGGGCCGGCCGACGTGACCTGCCATGCCGAGTGGGTCGGCGACCATTGGGCCTTGCTGCTCGAAACGCCGGCCGGCGCGAGCACCGTGCAACTCCAGGTCGCCGGTTGGCACAACGTCAAGAACGCGCTCGCTGCGACCGCCTGCGCGCTCGCCGCCGGCTGCCCGCTCGAGCCGATCCGGCGCGGCCTCGAAGCGTTCGCGCCGGTCAAGGGCCGCTCGCAGGTCAGGCGCTTCGTGCGCGGCGGTGTCGGCGTCACGCTGATCGACGACAGCTACAACGCGAACCCGGATTCGGTGCGCGCCGCGATCGAGGTCCTCGCGTCGCTGCCCGGCCCGCGCTGGCTGGTGCTGGGTGACATGGGCGAGGTCGGCGACCAGGGCCCCGAGTTCCACCGCGAGGTCGGCGCGTTCGCGAAGGCGCGCGGCATCGACGCGCTGTGGACGGTCGGCAGCGCGAGCACGCACGCCGCGCAGGCGTTCGGCGGCGCGCGCCATTTCGACGCCATTGCCGCGCTGATCGCGGCGCTGCCGCAGGCCCCGGCCTGTGCGGCCGTGGTGGTCAAAGGCTCGCGCTTCATGAAAACAGAGCAGGTCGTGGCCGCGTTGCTCGCGTCGGGAGAACCGCATGCTGCTTAGCCTCGCGAACTGGCTGCAGACGCTGTCGCCCGAGTTCGGCTTCTTCCGCGTCTTCCAGTACCTGACCTTCCGCGCGGTGATGGCGGCGATGACCTCGATGCTGATCGGCCTCGCGTTCGGCCCCTGGGTGATCGCGCGGCTGACGTCGCTGAAGATCGGCCAGCCGGTGCGGGCCTACGGCGTCGAGTCGCACATCGCGAAGAGCGGCACGCCGACGATGGGCGGCGTGCTGATCCTGATCGGCATCGGCATCTCGACTTTGCTGTGGTTCGACTGGAGCAACCGCTTCGTCTGGATCGTGATGCTGGTGACGCTCGGCTTCGGCGCGATCGGCTGGGTCGACGATTGGCGCAAGGTCGTGCAGAAGAACCCCGAAGGCATGCCCTCGGGCGAGAAGTACTTCTGGCAGTCGGTGATCGGGCTGATCGCCGCGCTGTACCTCGCGTTCAGCGTCAGCGAGACCTCGAACCTGCGCGTGCTCGAACTCTTCATCCGCTGGGTTCAGAGCGGCTTCGCGAACGAGCTGCCGCCGAAGGCCGACCTGATGGTGCCGTTCTTCAAGACCATCAGCTACCCGCTCGGCGTGTTCGGCTTCATCGCGCTGACCTACTTCGTGATCGTCGGCGCCAGCAACGCGGTGAACCTGACCGACGGGCTCGATGGCCTGGCCATCATGCCGGTCGTGATGGTCGGCTCGGCGCTCGGCATCTTCGCGTACATCGTCGGCAGCTCGGTCTACAGCAAGTACCTGCTGTTCCCGTACATCCCCGGCGCCGGCGAGCTGCTGATCTTCTGCGCCGCGCTGGCCGGCGCGGGCCTCGCGTTCCTGTGGTTCAACACGCACCCGGCGCAGGTCTTCATGGGCGATGTCGGCGCGCTGTCGCTGGGCGGCGCGCTCGGCACGATCGCGGTCATCACGCGCCAGGAGATCGTGCTCGGGATCATGGGCGGCGTGTTCGTCGCCGAGGCGCTGTCGGTGATGCTGCAGGTCACGTGGTTCAAGTACACGAAGAAGAAATACGGGACCGGCCGGCGCGTGCTGAAGATGGCGCCGCTGCACCACCATTTCGAGAAGTCGGGCTGGAAGGAAACGCAGGTCGTCGTGCGCTTCTGGATCGTCACGATGCTCTTGTGCCTGATCGGGCTGGCCAGCCTGAAACTGCGCTGAAGCTGCGCCGATGAACGACCTGACAAACACGACCGTACTGGTGCTCGGCCTCGGCGACTCGGGGCTCGCGATGGCGCGCTGGTGCGCACGCTTCGGCGCCGACGTGCGCGTCTGGGATTCGCGCGAGCAGCCGGCGAACGCAGCGGCGCTGGCCGAGCACGTGCCGCTCGCGCAGTGGGTGCGCGGGCCGCTGACCGATGCGGCGTTCACCGGCGTCCAGCGGGTGCTGAAGAGCCCGGGCCTGTCGCCGCAGGACGAGCGCATCGCGACGCCGCTGAACCGCGCCGCGGACAGCGGTGTGGCGGTGCAAGGCGAGCTCGAGCTGTTCACGCGCGCGCTGGCCGATCTGAAGGCCGAGCGCGGCTATGTGCCGAAGCTGCTCGCGATCACCGGCACGAACGGCAAGACAACGACGACCGCGATGGCCGCGCAGCTGATCCGGCGCACTGGCAAGCGCGTCGCGGTGGCCGGCAACATCGGCCCGACGATGCTGCAGACGCTGGCCGATGCGCTCGACCTCGAACCCGCGGCGGGCGCGCTGCACGCCGTGGCCGACGAGCCGGCGCTGTCCGACGCAGCGGTCGAACCCGAGGACATCGCCGACCTGCAGGCGCTCGACGGCGCGCCGGCCAACGACGCCGAAGCACCGATCGACGAGCCGGCGGCCCTGTCGGACGATGCGCCTGCGCCGATCCTGCTGGCGCCGTCCGAACCGGCCGCGCGGGTGTTCGAGCACCTGCCCGAGGTCTGGGTGCTCGAGCTCTCGAGCTTCCAGCTCGATGGCGTGCGCGGCTTCGAGCCCAGCGCCGGCGCGCTGCTGAACATCACGCAGGACCACCTCGACTGGCACGGCTCGATGTCGCACTACATCGCCGCGAAGACGCGCGTGTTCGGCAAGCGCGCGGTGATGGTGATCAACCGCGACGACCCGATGGTCGAGGCGTTGGTGCCGGCGCCCGAGATCGTCAAGGGCGCCAAGGGGCGCAAGGCGACGACGATCTCGCGCGAGGTCGTGCGCTTCGGCGTCGGCGCACCGACCCGCCCGGGCGACTTCGGCCTGGTCGACGAGAACGGCATGAGCTGGCTGGTGCGTGCCCGCGAGCTCGACGAGACGCTGCAGCGCGGGCGGGGCGGCAAGGGCCTGCTCGCGGCCCCCGAGGAGCTGCTGATCCAACGCCTGATGCCGGCCGATGCGCTGCGCGTGCGCGGCCGCCACAACGCCGCGAACGCGCTCGCCGCGCTCGCGCTCGCGACCGCGATCGACTGCCCGCTCGCGCCGATGCTGCACGGCCTGCGCGAGTACACCGGCGAGCCGCATCGCGTGCAGTACATCGCGTCGCTCGATGGCGTCGACGCGTTCGACGACAGCAAGGGCACGAACGTCGGCGCGACCGTCGCGGCGCTGAACGGTCTCGGTGCCGACAAGGCACCGGCGAAGCTGGTCGTGATCCTCGGCGGCGACGGCAAGGGGCAGGATTTCACGCCGCTCGCCGACCCGGTGCGCCGCCACGCCCGCGCCATCGCGACGATCGGCCACGATGCCGCGGCCATCGAACACGCGCTCGCCGACAGCGGCGTGCCGGTGCAGCGCCACGAGACGCTGCAGGCCGCCACGCGCTGGTGCTTCGAGCGCGCGCACGCCGGCGACGCGGTGCTGCTGAGCCCGGCCTGCGCGAGCCTGGACATGTTCCGCAACTACGGGCATCGCGCCGAAGTGTTCGTCGCCGAGGTGCATGCGGTGATCGCCGACCATGGGGGGATCGCGGCATGAGCGCGACGGGCACGCTGGGCTGGCTCGATGGGCTGCGCGCGCGCCTGATGGCGTTCGTGCCGAAGCGTGACGGCCAGGCCGGCGATGCGACACGCGGCGCCAAGTCGATCCCGGTGCGTGACTGGATCGAGGTCGGGCGCAACGGCCAGCCGGCGCGGCTGCTCGGCTTCGACCAGGCGCTGGTCTGCGTCGTGATCGCGCTGCTCACGCTCGGCATCGTGATGGTCTACAGCGCGACCGTCGCGCTGCCCGACAGCCCGAAATTCGCGCGCTACGTGCCGACCTACTTCATGTCGCGGCAGATCCTGTTCGTCGCGATGTCGCTGGTCGCCGCGCTCGTCACGGTGCAGATCCCGATCGGCTTCTGGGAGAAGGCCTCGCCCTGGATCTTCGTCGCGTCGCTGCTGCTGCTGGTCGTCGTGCTGATTCCGGGCATCGGCAAGGGCGTGAACGGGGCCAAGCGCTGGATCCCGCTCGGCCTCCTGAACTTCCAGCCCTCCGAGCTCGCGAAGGTCGCGATCGCGATGTACGCGGCGAGCTACATGATGCGGAAGATGGACATCAAGGAGAAGTTCGTCCGCGCGGTCGCACCGATGGCGGTCGCACTCGGTGTCATCGGGCTGCTGCTGCTGGCCGAGCCCGACATGGGCGCGTTCATGGTGATCGCGGTGATCGCGATGGGCATCCTGTTCCTCGGCGGCGTGAACGGGCGCATGTTCTTCCTGAGCATCGGCGTGCTGGTCGGCGCGTTCGTGCTGATGATCCTCGCGAGCCCGTGGCGCGCCGAACGCATCCTCGCGTTCCTGAACCCGTGGGACCCGAAGTACGCGATGGGCAAGGGCTATCAGCTGACGCACTCGCTGATCGCACTGGGCCGCGGCGAGATCTTCGGCCAGGGCCTGGGCGGCAGCGTCGAGAAGCTGCACTACCTGCCCGAGGCGCACACCGACTTCATGCTCGCGGTGATCGGCGAGGAGCTCGGCTTCATCGGCGTCGCCTGCGTGATCTTCGCGTTCTTCTGGATCTCGCGGCGCCTGTTCCACATCGGCCGCCAGGCGATCGCGCTCGATCGCGTGTTCGCCGGGCTGTACGCGCAGGGCATCGGCATCTGGATGGGCGGCCAGGCCTTCATCAACATGGGCGTGAACCTCGGCATCCTGCCCACCAAGGGGCTGACCCTGCCGCTGATGAGCTACGGCGGCTCGGCGATCGTGATGAACGTGGTGGCGCTGGCGATCGTTTTGCGGATCGACATCGAAAACAGGCAGCTCATGCGCGGAGGCCGCGCATGAGTGCCATGCTGGAGCGCAGCGCAGGCATGGCATCGGCGCGTAGCGGCGGTTGCCTGTTTCAGCGCAGCCAAAACAGGCAGCTGATGCGCGGAGGGCGCGCATGAAGCACCTCGTGGTGATGGCCGCGGGGACCGGGGGTCATGTGATCCCGGGGCTCGCGGTCGCGCGCGAAATGCAGTCGCGTGGCTGGAGCGTCAGCTGGCTCGGCACGCGCAGCGGCATGGAAAACAAGCTCGTGCCGCCGAGCGGCATCCCGCTCGACACGATCGGCTTCTCGGGCCTGCGCGGCAAGGGGCTGGTGCACACGCTGGCCGGCGGCCTGCGGCTGCTCGGCGCGTTCTGGAGCTGCCTGCGGATCATCCGCCGGCGCCAGACGACCGCGGTGCTGGGCATGGGCGGCTATGTCTGCTTTCCCGGCGGGCTGATGGCGTCGCTGCTGAGCCGGCCGCTGGTGCTGGTCAACGCCGACGCGTCGCTGCTGATGAGCAACAGGGCCTTGCTGCCGGTCGCCGACGCGGTCGCGTTCGGCTTCGACGGCGCTGCGGCACACAAGGTCAGGCATGCGGTCGTGACCGGCAACCCGGTGCGGGCCGAGATCGAAGCGCTGCCGCAGCCTGCGCAGCGCTTCGCAGGCCGCGAGGGCGCATTGCGCGTCCTCGTCGTCGGCGGCAGCCTCGGCGCGCGTGCGCTGAACGATTGCGTGCCGCGGGCGCTGGCGCTGCTCGAACTCGCGCAGCGCCCTCTCGTCACGCACCAGACGGGCCAGGCGAACCTGGGCGACGTGCAGGCCGCCTACGCCGACGCGCAGGTCACCGCGCAGGTGCTGCCGTTCATCGACGACATGGCGGCGCGGCTCGCCGACTGCGACCTGATCGTCTGCCGCGCTGGCGCGGTGACGGTCAGCGAGCTGTGCGCGGCCGGCGTCGCGTCGGTGCTGGTGCCGCTCGTCGTCAGCACGACCTCGCACCAGCGCGACAACGCGCAGTGGCTGGCCGGGCAGGGCGCCGCGATCCACCTGCCGCAGGGCGAACTGTCGCCGCGCAAGCTCGCCGACCTGCTGACCGGCCTGACGCGCGATGCGCTGCTGAACATGGCGACGAAGGCGCGTGCGCTCGCGAAGCCGAAGGCGGCCGCGCGCGTCGCCGATCAGATCGAAAGGTTGGTGCCGGCATGAAGCACGCCGTGAAGCACATCCACTTCGTCGGGGTCGGCGGCGCCGGCATGAGCGGCATCGCCGAGATCCTGCACAACCTCGGCTACACGGTCTCGGGCTCGGACCAGAGCGACGGCGCGACGACGCGCCGGCTCGCGTCGCTCGGCATCCGGATCGCGATCGGCCACGCGGCCACGAACATCGCCGGTGCCGAGGCGGTCGTGACCTCGACCGCGGTGCGCGGTGACAACCCCGAGGTGATCGCCGCGCGCGCCGACCGCGTGCCGGTCGTGCCGCGCGCAGTGATGCTGGCCGAGCTGATGCGGCTGAAGTCGGGCATCGCGATCGCCGGCACGCATGGCAAGACGACGACGACCTCGCTGGTCACCAGCGTGCTCGCCGAGGCCGGCGTCGACCCGACCTTCGTGATCGGCGGGCGGCTCAACGCGGCCGGCGCGAACTCGCGCCTCGGCTCGGGTGACTACATCGTCGTCGAGGCCGACGAGTCCGATGCATCGTTCCTGAACCTGCTGCCGGTGATGGCCGTCGTCACGAACATCGACGCCGACCACATGGACACCTATGGCCACGACTTCGCGAAGCTGAAGGCGGCCTTCGTCGAGTTCATCCACCGCATGCCGTTCTACGGCGCCGCGATCCTGTGCAGCGACGACGCCGGCGTGCGCTCGATCATGCCGATGATCTCGCGCCCGGTCGTCAGCTACGGCTTCGGCGCCGACGCGATGGTGCGTGCGGTCGACGTCGAGGCGCACGCCGGGACGATGCAGTTCACGGTGCAGCGCCGCAACGGCGTGCGCATGCCGGACCTGCGCGTGACGCTGAACCTGCCGGGCGACCACAACGTGTTGAATGCGCTCGCGGCGATCGCGGTCGCGACCGAGCTGGAGCTGCCGGATGCGCCGGTCGTCAAGGGCCTGGCCGAGTTCCACGGTGTCGGCCGGCGCTTCCAGCGCTACGGCGAACTCGCGTCGGGCGATGGCGGCCGGTTCACGCTGATCGACGACTACGGCCATCACCCGGTCGAGATGGCCGCGACGCTCGCCGCGGCGCGCGGCGCGTTCCCGGGCCGCCGCCTGGTGCTCGCGTTCCAGCCGCACCGCTATACCCGCACGCGCGACTGCTTCGAGGATTTCGTCAAGGTCATCGGCAGCGCCGATAGGGTGCTGCTCGCCGAGGTCTACGCCGCCGGCGAGGCGCCGATCGTCGCGGCCGACGGGCGGGCGCTGTCGCGCGCGCTGCGCGTCGCCGGCAAGGTCGATCCGGTCTTCGTCGACGAGATCGGCGCGATGCCGCAGGCGATCGTCGAACACGTGCGCGACGGGGATGTGGTGATTTCGATGGGCGCCGGCTCGATCGGCAACGTGCCGGGGCAGGTGGTGGAACTCTTGGGCACGAAGGGGGCGGCTGCATGAACGTCGATGTCAAGGCCCTCGGCAAGGTCGCGGTGCTGGTGGGTGGCAGCTCGGCCGAGCGCGAGATCTCGCTGATGTCGGGCAAGGGCGTGCTCGCGGCGTTGCAATCGCAGGGCGTCGACGCGCATGCGTTCGACCCGTCCGTGCGCGAGCTGGTCGAGCTGAAGCGCGACGGCTTTGCGCGCTGCTTCATCGCGCTGCACGGCCGCCATGGCGAAGACGGCAGCGTGCAGGGCGCGCTCGAACTGCTCGGCATCCCGTACACCGGCTCCGGCGTGCTCGCGTCGGCGATCGCGATGGACAAGGTGATGACCAAGCGCGTCTGGATCGCCGAAGGCCTGCCGACGCCGCGCTACCTGTGGCTTGCGCCCGAGGGCCAAGGCCGCGAGCGCGTGCGCACGGTGCCCGACGAACTCGGGCTGCCGCTGATCGTGAAGCCGCCGCGCGAAGGCTCGTCGATCGGCATCACCAAGGTCGCCGGCTACTCGCAGATGCAGGGCGCGGTCGAGCTCGCGGCGCAATACGACGCCGACGTGCTCTGCGAGGAGTTCATCGAGGGCGAAGAGGTGACCTGCCCGGTGCTCGGCTCCGGCGAAGGGGCGCACGCGCTGCCGGTCGTCAAGATCGTCGCGCCCGAAGGCGCCTACGACTACCAGAACAAGTATTTCACCGATGTCGTCGAGTACCGCGTGCCGAGCGGCCTGCCGCAGGCCGAGGAGCGCGAGATCCAGCGCATCGTCGTGCAGGCCTACCGCACGCTCGGCTGCCGTGGCTGGGGTCGTGCCGATCTGATGATCCGCGCCAGCGATCGCAAGGCCTTCCTGCTCGAGATGAACACGTCGCCGGGGATGACCTCGCATTCGCTGGTGCCGAAATCGGCCGCGGCGGCGGGGCTGAGCTACGAAGCACTGTGCGTGCAGATCCTGTCTCACGCATCGTTGGACGCGAGCCGCTGAGCGAGCCATGGCCCGACCCGCCCCCGCCGCCCCGCTGCCGGCCGACATCCGGCTGATGAACGCGACCGCCGTCGTGCTGGGTGCGGTCGGCGTGGTCGCGCTCGTCGCGGTCGCGGTGCTGTGGGCGGCGCACCGGCCGATCTTCGCGGTGCGGACGATCAAGGTCGAGGGCGACCTGGCGCACAACAGCGCGCTGACGATCCGCGCGAACGCCGCGCCGAAGCTCGCCGGCAACTTCTTCACGATGGACCTGGCGGCCGGCCGGCGCGCGTTCGAGTCGGTGCCGTGGGTGCGCCAGGCGGTGGTCCAGCGCATCTGGCCGAACCGGCTGCGGGTGCGGCTCGAAGAGCATCGGCCCGCGGCACTGTGGGGCGGGTCGACCAGCGGCGACGAGGTCTCCGACAAGATGGTCAACAGCTTCGGCGAGGTCTTCGAGGCGAACCTCGGCGATGTCGAGGACGACGCGCTGCCGACGCTGCGCGGCCCCGAGGGCACGTCGGCGCAGATGCTGCGGATGATCGGCCGGCTGCAGCCGGAGTTCGCGGCGATGGACGCGCGCATCGACACGCTCGAACTCTCGGGCCGCGGCTCGTGGCGGGTCGAGCTCGACAACGGCGCCGAGGTCGAACTCGGCCGCGGCAGCGACGACGAGGTGATTGCGCGCACGCGCAGCTTCATCGCGACGCTGCCCGAAGTGCGCAACCGCTACGCGCAGCACCCGTTGCTGTACGCCGACCTGCGCCACAACGATGGTTACGCGGTGCGGCTGAAGGGTGTCTCGACCACCTCGGCCGACGCCGCGGGCAAGAAGAAATAGAGGGAGGGAACACGTATGGCCAAGGAATACAAGGATCTGGTGGTCGGCCTCGACATCGGCACCGCGAAGATCATGGTGGTCGTTGCCGAGGTGATGCCCGATGGCGAGCTGCGCATCGCCGGTCTGGGCAGCGCGCCGACGCACGGGCTGAAGCGCGGCGTCGTCGTGAACATCGACGCGACGGTGCAGTCGATCCAGCAGGCGCTGAAAGAGGCCGAGATGATGGCCGACTGCAAGATCACCCGCGTCTACACCGGCATCACCGGCAGCCACATCCGCGGCCAGAACTCGACCGGCATGGTGATCGTGCGCGACAAGGAGGTCACGCCGGTCGACGTGGCGCGCGTCGTCGAGACCGCAAAGGCGATCAACATCCCGAACGACCAGCGCCTGCTGCTGGTCGAGCCGCAGGAGTTCGTGATCGACGGCCACGAGGTCAAGGAGCCGATCGGCATGAGCGGCGGGCGGCTCGAGGTCAAGGTCCACATCGTCACCGGTGCGCAGAGCGCGGCCGAGAACATCGTCAAGTGCGTGCGGCGCTGCGGGCTCGAGGTCGACCAGCTCGTGCTGAACCCGAGCGCATCGAGCCATGCCGTGCTGACCGACGACGAGAAGGACCTGGGCGTCGCGCTCGTCGACATCGGCGCCGGCACCACCGATGTCGCGATCTTCACCGACGGCGCGATCCGCCACACCGCGGTGATCCCGATCGCCGGCGACCTGATCACCAGCGACATCGCGATGGCGCTGCGCACGCCGACGAAAGACGCCGAAGAGATCAAGGTCGAGTACGGCGTCGCCAAGCAATTGCTTGCCGATCCGGCCGAGCAGCTCGAGGTGCCGGGCCTGGGCGACCGCGCGCCGCGCATGCTGAGCCGCCAGGCGCTGGCCGGCGTGATCGAGCCGCGCATCGAGGAGATCTATTCGCTGGTGCACCAGGTGATCCGCGAGAGCGGCTACGAGGAGCTGCTGTCGAGCGGCATCGTGATCACTGGCGGCGCTGCGGTGATGCCGGGCATGGTCGAGCTCGGCGAAGACATCTTCCTCAAACCCGTGCGCAAGGGCGTGCCGACGTACCACGGCGCGCTCTACGACATGGTCAGCAACCCGCGCTCGGCGACCGTGATGGGGCTGCTCGAAGAGGCGCGTTTCGCACGCTCGCGCGGGATGCGGGCGGCGCAGCAGGCGGGGTCGGTCAAGACCTTGTTCGGCCGCGCGAAAGACTGGTTCCTGGGCAATTTCTAAAGCGAGGCGGAAACGACGATGAAGCACACGCACTCATTGCTGCACGTTCAATCCGCCCACGGTCTGGCGCCGCCGCGCGCCGGACCCCGACGACGACAACAACAACGAACCGCGTTGGAACACCACAAGACTGATCTTTGAAGACACACGGCAACTGCAACTAGGACTGGAGAAACAAATGGCCATCGAAATGATTGAAGAGTTCAGCATGGGCACGCAGATCAAGGTGATCGGTGTCGGCGGCGGCGGCGGCAACGCGGTCGAGCACATGATCACGCAGGGCGTGCAGGGCGTGAACTTCGTCTGCGCGAACACCGACGCGCAGGCGCTGAACCGCTCGGCCGCGCACGACCTGATCCAGCTCGGCACGACTGGCCTCGGCGCCGGCGCGAAGCCGGAGTGCGGCAAGGCCGCGGCGGAAGAAGCGGTCGACCGCATCCGCCAGGCGATCGACGGCTCGCACATGCTGTTCATCACCGCCGGCATGGGCGGCGGCACCGGCACCGGCGCCGCGCCGGTGATCGCGCGCGTCGCGAAGGAGATGGGCATCCTGACGGTCGGCGTCGTGACCAAGCCGTTCGAGTTCGAGGGCAACCGCCGCATGAAGGCGGCCGACGCCGGCCTGGCCGAGCTCGAGGCCAACGTCGATTCGCTGATCGTGATCCTGAACGAGAAGCTGCTCGAGGTGCTGGGCGACGACATCACGCAGGACCAGGCCTTCGCGCATGCCAACGACGTGCTGAAGAATGCGGTCGGCGGCATCAGCGACATCATCCACATGCCGGGCCTCGTGAACGTCGACTTCGAGGACGTGAAGACCGTGATGAGCGAGCCCGGCAAGGCGATGATGGGCACCGCGATCGCGAGCGGCCCGGACCGCGCGACCAAGGCGGCCGATCTGGCCGTCGCGTGCCCGCTGCTCGAGGGCATCGACCTGTCGGGCGCACGCGGCGTGCTGGTGCTGATCGCGGCGAACCGCAACACCTTCAAGCTGGCCGAGAGCCGCAACGCGATGAACACGATCCGACGCTATGCGGCCGACGACGCGCACGTGATCTACGGCACCGCGTACGACGAAAGCCTGGGCGACCAGCTGCGCGTGACGGTGATCGCGACCGGCCTGTCGCCGGCGCGCCGCGCGCAGGCGCCGATCAGCATGGTCCACAGCATGCCGGCGCAGCGCACCGGCACGCACGACCTGCCGATCCTGCAGAGCGCGCTGAGCACCCCGCAAGGCGCTCCCCATGGGATGGTGCCGGCGCACGACTACAGCGCGCTGACGACCCCGAGCGTCTGGCGCAACGGCCGCACCGCGGCCGCGAAGGTCGATGCGCTGGCGAGCAACGGGATGGACGAGATCGAGATCCCGGCGTTCCTGCGCAAGCAGGCCGATTGAGCCTGTGAGCCTGCGTCGGCGCGCGAGCGCCGACGCAGGGATCTACCTCAGCCCACCCGCCACTGCTCGCCCAGCGCCGGCCCGAACATCGCCGGGTCGCTGAACGAGGGCTGGCCGGTCTCGAGCCGGCCGGCAAAGCGGCGGCTGTAGTCGGTCTGGCCGCGCACCGAGACGCTGAAGTCGTACCAGCCGCCGCTGGTGCGCAGCGGCAGGCGGATCACGTTCTCGCTGCGCGCGACGACCGTGTACTGCGCCGAGCCGGTGTAGTACTGGTTCGGCGTCAGCGTGAAGGCGCAGGGGCCGTTGCCGCTGTTGACGAACTTCAGGACGAGGTCGCCGGTCACGGCGTCGCTGCTCACCTGGACCTCGGGGTTGGGCTGCCCGGGCGCCGCGGCGCGCGTCGCATTGCCGGTGCCGTGGCGGTGGAAGCCGTTCGGCCCGAGCACCCACAGGTCATAGGCGCCGTTCAGCGCCGGCGTCCACGAACCGACCAGCTGCTTGCCGGGTTCGACCGTGTAGCGGCGCGGCAGCTCGGCCAGGTTGCGACGGTCGTAGACGTGGAAGACCGCGGCCTGTTTGCCGGTGTTGCCGAACACCAGGTCGACGCGCGTCCCGCGCGGGCCGGCCGTTCCCGGCACGATCTGCGCAACGACCTGCAGCTCGTACGGCAACGCGCGCGACGGACGCACGCCGTCGGCCTGCACCGGCAGCGCGGTGACGGCCGGTGTCGCGGGCAACGTGCGGCCGGGCAACGCGCGCGCCTTGTTCGCGAGCGCCAGCGTCGTCGGCAGGTTCGCGAAGAAGGCCTCGTCGTTCGGGTCGGTGAAGTTGAACGCGGTCGTCAGGTCGCCGCTGACCGCGCGGCGCCAGGCCGAGATGTTCGGCTCCATCACGCCGAAGCGCGCTTCGATGAAACGGATCACCGAGGTGTGGTCGAACAGCTGCGAGTTGACCCAGCCGCCGCGGCTCCACGGCGAGATCACGTACATCGGCACGCGCGGGCCCATGCCGTAGGGCCGGTGCAGCAGCGCCTGCTCGGCAGCGTTGTTGTGGTAGCTGACCAGCACCTCGTGGTACTCGCCGCTGGTGTCGACGGTCGATGCGCCGGCGAGCGCCGCCTGCGACGGCGTCGCGCTCCCGTGCTGGTACGACGGCGCGGCCGGCGGCGGCAGGTGGTCGAAGAAGCCGTCGTTCTCGTCGAAGTTGACCAGCAGCACGGTCTTCGACCAGACCTCCGGGTTCGAGGTCAGCGCGTCCAGCACCTTCGAGGTGTAGTCGGCGCCTTGCGCCGGGCTCGATGGCCCGGGATGCTCGGAGCCTTCGGCGGTCGCGACGATCCACGACACGGCCGGCAGCTTGTTCGCGATCACGTCGGCCTTGAGCAGATCGAGGTCGCGCGTGCTGACGCCGCGATCGCGCAGCGCCTGCGAGTAGCCGGGCTTCTGGAACCAGGCCGCGCGGAAGCTCTGGAAGCCGGCCAGCGCGTTGTCGGTGAAGTTGTCGGCCATGTTCTCGTAGACCTGCCAGCTGATGCCGGCGGCCTCGAGGCGTTCGGGGTAGGTCGTCCACGAGTAGCCGCCGTCGTTGCCGGGGTTCGCATCGAACCAGTCGTAGTCGTTGTAGGTCGCCGGGCCGTGGCCTTTCGCGAGCGGGTCGTTGCTGCCGGTCCAGAGGAACAGGCGGTTCGTGTTGGTGCCGGCCTGCGCGCTGCAGTGGTAGGCATCGCAGATCGTGAACGCGTTCGCCATCGCCCACTGGAACGGCAGGTCGTCCTTCGCGAAGTAGCCCATCGAGTGATTCGCCTTCGCGCGCGGCCACGCGTTCATGCGGCCCTGGTCCCAGGCGTACTGCGCGTCGGTCCACGAATGCGGCGTGCCCTGGACGCGCATCACCGCGAACTGCTGCAGCGTGTTCAGGCGGAACGGCGCGATCGCCGCCGGCACGCCGGTCGGGCTCTGGTTCGGCTGGTACCAGACGTTCTTGCCGGCGATGCCGGGCGCATCGGCCACCGGAATCGGGAAGCGATCGGCGAAGCCGCGCACGCCGTTGAGCGTGCCGAAGTAGTGATCGAACGAGCGGTTCTCCTGCGTCAGGATCACGATGTGCTCGACGTCCTGGATCGTGCCGGTGCGGCGCGCCGCCTGGATCGACAGCGCGCGTGCGATCGACGGCGGAAAGGTCGTCAGCGCGGCGGTGGCGCCGGCGGCGCTGCCGACGGCGCGCAGGAAGCCGCGGCGGTTGGAATCGGTCATGGGTTTTCCTCGTTGAAGTTGGAATGGGCAGCGCGAAGGCGCCGCCCACGCTAGCGGCGCGCGATGACCGGCGCGTGACCGGAAGAAGTCCGCGGGCAGCCCGCATTGCGCGAGGCGCGCGCTTTTTCCACGACAATCGCGGACGATGCTCGCCCAACGAACCCTCAAAGCCATGACCCGCGCCGTCGGTGTCGGGCTGCATGGCGGCCAGCGCGTCGAGCTGACGCTGCGCCCCGCCGCGCCCGACACCGGAATCGTGTTCCGGCGCGTCGACCTGGCGCAGCCGGTCGACATCCGCGTCAACGCACTGTGGATCACCGACACGCGCATGGCGACGACCCTGTCTGCCGGCGGCGACCCGGGTGCGCCGAAGGTCAAGACGATCGAGCACCTGCTGTCGGCCTGCTCCGGGCTGGGCATCGATAACCTGATCGTCGACATCAACGGCGAAGAAGTGCCGATTCTCGACGGCTCGGCCGCGAGCTTCGTGTTCCTGCTGCAGAGCGCCGGCATCGAGCTGCAGGACGCGCCGAAGCGCTTCATGCGGATCCGCCGGCCGGTCGAGGTGCGCGAAGGCGCCGGGCCGGCGCTGAAGTGGGCGCGGCTCGAGCCCTTCGAGGGCTACAAGCTGAGCTTCGAGATCGACTTCGACCACCCCGCCGTCGACCAGACCGGCCAGCGCCTGAGCTTCGACATGGGCTCGGGCCGCTACAAGCAGGAGATCGCGCGCGCGCGCACGCTGGGCTTCACGAAAGATGTCGAGATGATGCGCTCGCGCGGCCTGGCGCTCGGCGGCAGCATGGACAACGCGCTCGTGATCGACGACTACAAGGTCCTCAACGACGGCGGCCTGCGCTACGACGACGAGATCGTCAAGCACAAGATGCTCGACGCGATCGGCGACATGCTCGTCGTCGGCCACCCGCTGATCGCCGCCTACAGCGCGTTCCGCTCCGGCCACGACCTGAACAACAAGCTGCTGCGCGCGGTGCTCGCCGATCCGAGCCAGTACGAGATCGTCAGCTTCGACGATGCCTCGAAGGCGCCGGCCGGCCTGGCCGACCTCGCGCCGGCCTGGTGATCAGGGCCCCCGGCACCGATGCTGTTCGTCCGTGCGGTCGTGCTCCTGCTGCTGCTGGCAGGGCTCGCGTGCTTCGCGCTCTACTTCGCGACGGGCCAGGCGCGGTACCGCGCGATCGGCATCCGGCTGATCCGCTGGACGGTGGTCGCGGCGCTGGTGTTCTTCGGTGTGCTGATCGTCGAGCGGCTGGCCGAAATGGTATGAAGGGCCATCGATGACGATCTTCCGCTGGATCATTGGCGTGCTGTCCGCGCTGTTCGCGGCCGGCTCGCTGCTGAGCTTCCTGCTCTTCGTCGCGTTCGACATCGATGTCTGGCTGCAGCGCGCACGTGCCATGCGGCGCATGCTGTACATGGCCTTGCTGCTGTGGTTCAACGTCGAGGTCTGGGGCCGCGTGCTGTGGGCGCTTATCCACTGGTGAGGCCGAGAAACGCGGTGATCTCGGCCAGGTGCGCGTGGAAGTCGCTCAACGCGTGGTCGCCACCTTCGAGCAGCTTGATGCAGCAGCCACGGTAGCGCTCGCTCATCTCGACCCAGCTCAGCACCTCGTCGCCCTTCGCGATGACCGCGAAGTAGCGCTGCAGGTCGGTCAGCGCGGCCGGCGCCAGCGCGCGCAGCTCGGCGATGAACTCGGGGCGGAAGAAGAAGCGCTCGTCGCTGTGCCAGGCGGTGGTCTCGCCGATGTACTTCGCCAGATCGCGGGCCGGGTCGACAGCGGGGTTCAGCAGCACCGCGCGCCAGCCGAGACGCTCGGCGAGCGCGGTCGCATAGAAGCCGCCGAGCGAGCTGCCGATCACGGCGCTGCGTGCCGCCGGCCAGTCGGCGACGCCGTCGAGCACGCGCTGCATTGCCTCGCGCGGCGACGGCGGCAGCTGCGGGCACCACCATGGCACGTCGGGCCGGTGCTGCCGCATCCACGCCGCGGTCATCCGCGCCTTCGTCGATTGCGGCGACGAGCGAAAGCCGTGCAGGTAAAGAAGATGCGTGGTGACGGCCCCTCGGCCGCGGGGCGGCCCGGCGCTCGGGCCGGTCGGCGTGCTCACAGGCGGTTGGTCAGCGCGTCGAGCAGCTTCGCGTGGATGCCGCCGAAGCCGCCGTTGCTCATGCACAGCAAATGGTCGCCCGGCCGCGCCGCGGCGACGACGCGCTGGACGAGCTCGTCGATCGTGGCGCAGACCAGGGCCTGCCGGCCCATCGGCGCCAGCGCCTGCGCGGCGTCCCAGCCGAGGCCGCCGCTGTGGCAGAACGCGAGGTCGGCCTCTTCGAGCGACCACGGCAGCTGCGCCTTCATCGCGCCGAGCTTCATCGTGTTCGAGCGCGGCTCGAAGACCGCGAGGATGCGCTGCGCGCCGACCTTGCGGCGCAGCCCGTTGACGGTCGTGCGGATCGCGGTCGGGTGGTGCGCGAAGTCGTCGTAGACCTTGACGCCGCCGGCTTCGCCGCGCAGCTCGAGCCGGCGCCGCACGTTCTCGAAGCGGGCGAGCGCCTGCGCGGCGAGCTCCGGTGCGACGCCGACCTGTTCGGCCGCCCCGATCGCCGCCAGCGCGTTGAGCTGGTTGTGCTCGCCGAGCAGCGACCACTCGACGCGGCCGATCTTCAGGCTGCCGCGCAGCACGTCGAACGCATGCGGCTCGCCGCGCGCGCGCAACGCGCCCGGCTCCTCCTTGCGCGCGCCGAAGCGCTGCACCTGGCTCCAGCAGCCCATCGCGAGCACGCGCTGCAGGGCTTCTTCGCGTGCATTGACGACGATCCGGCCCTGCGCCGGCACGGTGCGCACGAGGTGGTGGAACTGGCGCTCGATCGCCGCGAGGTCGTCGAAGATGTCGGCGTGGTCGAACTCGAGGTTGTTCAGGATCGCGGTGCGCGGCCGGTAGTGCACGAATTTGCTGCGCTTGTCGAAGAACGCGGTGTCGTACTCGTCGGCCTCGATCACGAACGGCGCACCGGGCGCGACCTTGCCGAGCCGCGCCGAGACGCCGAAGTTCAGCGGCACGCCGCCGACCAGGAAACCCGGTTCGAGCCCCGCCTTCTCGAGCACCCACGCGAGCATCGAGGTCGTGCCCGTCTTGCCGTGCGTGCCGGCCACCGCGAGCACGTGGCGGCCCTGCAGCACATGGTCGGCGAGCCACTGCGGGCCGCTGCTGTACGGCGCACCGGCGTCCAGGATCGCCTCCATCAGCGGGTTGCCGCGCACGATCACGTTGCCGATCACGAACAGGTCGGGCGCGAGCGCCATCTGCTCGGCGCCGTAGCCCTCGACGAGCTCGATGCCCAGCGCGCGCAGCTGATCGCTCATCGGCGGATAGACGCCGGCATCGCAGCCGGTGACGGTGTGGCCGCCTTCGCGCGCCAGCGCGGCCAGCCCGCCCATGAAGGTGCCGCAGATGCCGAGGATGTGGATGTGCATGGGGAATTCTAGAAGTGGAGCGCGTCGCTGCGCCGCCGCATCAGGGAGTCGGATCGCACGTGATGCCGAACCATTCGGCACTGTGCGCGTCGACCGCCGCGAGCGACGGCAGGACCGCCAAGCAACGTGCTTGCCAGGCCGGATCGGGCGCCTTCAGATCGGGTACCGCGACGACCGCGAGACCGGCGGCCAGCGCCGCCCGCACGCCGTGGCCCGAATCCTCGAAGGCGAGGGTGGTCGCGGGTGCGGCGCCCAGACGTTGCACGGCGAGCGTGTACAGATCGGGCGCCGGCTTGCCGTGGCGCACCTCGTCGCCGCCACAGACGGCGCCGAAGAACTCGAGCAGCCCGGCCCGGTGCAGGCGCTGCAGCAGCTCGGCGCGGTGCGTTGACGAGGCCACCGCGCACGGCACGCCGGCGTCGCGCAGCGCCAGCAGCAGGCGCAGAGCGCCCGGTTTCGGATCGAACGGGCGCGCGCCGAAGCGCGCGGCGAGCCAGCCCGCGGCGTGCGCACCGGCCGTGGCCAGGCGCGCGCTGTCGTTGCCGAAGAAGCCGAGCAGACGGGCGCTGCTCTCGGTGTGGTTCAGCCCGACCAGCGTCAGGTAGTCGACCTCGCTGAGCGCGACGCCGGCCGCGGCGGCGGCGCTCATCCAGGCGTCGCGCGTCGGCCGCTCGGAGTCGAGCAGCAGGCCGTCCATGTCGAACACCGCCGCGCGGTACGCGGCTCCCGCCCCGGCCATCGCTTCAGGCGCGCAGGGCCTGCAACGCGGCGGCCGCGGTCGCCCGCAGGTCGTCCGGCGCGTGCGCACCGCTGACGAAGCCGGCCTCGTACATCGCCGGTGCGAAATAGACGCCGCGGTCGAGCATCGCGTGGAAGAAGCGGTTGAAGCGCTCCTTGTCGGTCGCCATCACCTCGGCGTAGTTCTGCGGCAGCGCGGCATCGGCCGAGCGCGTGAAGAAGAAGCCGAACATGCCGCCCTCGCAGTCGCCGACCATCGGCACGCCGGCCTCGGCGGCGCTGGCAAGCAGGCCATCGAGCAGCGTGCGCGTGCTGGCCGTCAGCGCCTCGAAGAAGCCGGGTCGGCGGATCTCGCGCAGCGTCGCGAGGCCGCAGGCGGTCGCGACCGGGTTGCCCGACAGGGTGCCGGCCTGGTAGACCGGCCCGAGCGGCGCAAGCTGCTCCATCACGTCGCGTTTCGCGCCGAAGGCCGCGAGCGGCATGCCGCCGCCGATGACCTTGCCGAACACGCTGATGTCGGGCGCGAAGCCGGAGATCGCGCTCGCATACAGGCTCTGCGCGCTGCCGAGCGCGACCCGGAAGCCGGTCATCACCTCGTCGAAGATCAGCAACGCGCCGTGCTGCGTGCAGAGCTCGCGGATGCGCCGCATGAACGGCACCGAGGCGCGCACGAAGTTCATGTTGCCGGCGATCGGCTCGATCACGACGCAGGCGATCGCCGAACCCTGCAGCGCGAACGCCGCCTCGATCTCGGCGACGTTGTTGTATTCGAGGACGATCGTGTGCTGCACGACCTCGGCCGGCACGCCGGCGCTGGTCGGGTGGCCGAAGGTCGCAAGCCCCGAGCCGGCCTTGACCAGCAGCGCGTCGGCGTGGCCGTGGTAGCAGCCCTCGAACTTGATGATCTTGCTGCGGCCGGTCGCGCCGCGCGCCAGGCGCAGCGCGCTCATCGCGGCCTCGGTGCCGGAGCTGACGAGCCGCAGCTGGTCCATGCTCGGCACGAGTTCGAGGATCGCCTCGGCGAGCTCGATCTCGCGCTCGGTCGGCGCGCCGAACGAGAAGCCGTCGAGCGCTGCCTTCTGCACCGCCTCGAGCACGGCCGGGTGGCCGTGGCCGAGGATCATCGGGCCCCAGGAGCCGATGTAGTCGATGTAGCGCGCGCCCTCGGCGTCGAAGATGTAGGGGCCCTGTGCGCGGGCGATGAAGCGCGGCGTGCCGCCGACCGCCCGGAATGCGCGCACCGGCGAGTTGACGCCGCCCGGAATGACTTTCTGGGCGCGCTCGAACAGCGCGGCGTTGCTGCGGGCCGTGGACGGATCAGTGGACATGGCGAGAGCTCTTCGGCGGGGTTTCGTCGTCCGGCGCGGCTTCTTCTTCGGGGCCTGGTTCGCCCGCCTCGCCTTCGGCGTCTTCGTCTTCGCCGGGCGGCAGGGCCCAGAAGAAGCGGTCCGGGATCACGTTGCCCATGCCGGGGCGAAAGCCCGCGTCGAGCGCCTGGTCGAGGAACGCGAGCGCCTCGCCGACCGCGGCGGTCAGGTCGGCGCCGGTCGCGAGCAGTGCTGCCAACGCGGCCGCGAGCGTGTCGCCGGCGCCGACGAACGCGACCTCGAAGCGCTCGAACTTCTCGCCGGTGATCGCGCCCTGCGGCGATGCCAGCACGTTGTCCATGAACTGGTCCGGCAGCGGCACGCTGGTGACGAGCACGTAGCGCGCGCCGTGCTCGCCGGCCGCGACCGCAAGCTCGCGCGGCGACGCCGGGCGCTCGTTGTCCCAGTCGGGCAGCAGGAAGTCGGTCAGCGTCTGGTGGCTGCCGACCAGCACCTCGGTCTGCGGCAGCACGAGCTCGCGGAACGCGTCGAGGTAGCTCTGCAGCTCGTCTTCCTCGACCCACGACAGGTTCGGCATGTAGGCGACGAGCGGCACGTCGGGGTAATCGGAGAGGATCTCGGCGACCGTGCTGACGCCCTCGGTCGAACCGAGGAAGCCGACCTTCCAGGCCGCGATCGTCACGTCTTCGAGGATGCTGCGCGCCTGTTCGGCGATCACGTCGGCGTCGATCGCGTGGTGGTCGAAGACCTCGTGGGTGTCGCGCATCACGATGCTGGTGACGACCGGCAGGCCATGCGCGCCCATCGCGGCGATCGTCGAGACATCGCCGGCCATGCCGCCGGCACCGCTCGGGTCGCTGGCATTGAAGCTCATCACGCAGGCAGGCGCGGGTTGCTCCTGGGCTTCGTCGGCGCCGGCATCGATCTCGGTCGGGGCGGTGGGGGATTCAGCGGTCATCGAAGGGGCCCGAGAACGTGGCAAAGAAGAGGCGGCAAAGGCGCGCGAAGGGCCTCGGCCGGACCTCTAGGCGAACGTGAAGAAAGTTGCGTATGTGCCTACAAAGACTTGAATTTTTGGCAGGGGCGATGGCTACAATCTGTCTGCATTGTAGTGAAGCGATGCGCCCTTTCGGGCCACGACCAAAGTGACCGAACCGAAAACCTGGATGTGCCTGATCTGTGGATGGATCTACGACGAGGCCGCCGGCGACCCCGAACACGACATCGCTCCAGGCACACCGTGGGAAGCCGTCCCGATGAACTGGACCTGCCCGGAGTGCGGCGCACGCAAGGAAGATTTCGAGATGGTTCAGATCTGAAGGATCCGGCTCGCAAGGCGAGCGAGATAGGCAACCCTACAGAGCCAGCAAGCAGCAGGCCGCCGGCGGAACCCCCGCCGAACCCATGTCGTTGAGGAGAATGCTTGTTGAGCAATCAGGCCCCAGCCGACCCCGTGAGCATCAAGGTGCTGGTCATCGACGACAGCAACACGATCCGCCGCAGTGCCGAGATCTTCCTGAAGCAGGGCGGCTATGACGTGCTCCTCGCCGAAGACGGTTTCGATGCGCTGGCCAAGGTCAACGACCACGACCCCGACTTGATCTTCTGCGACATCCTGATGCCGCGGCTCGACGGCTATCAAACTTGCGCGATCATCAAGCGCAACACCAAGTTCGCCGGTGTGCCGGTGATCATGCTGTCGTCGAAAGACGGCCTGTTCGACAAGGCCCGCGGCCGCATGGTCGGCTCCGAGGCCTACCTGACCAAACCCTTCACCAAGGACCAGCTTCTGCAGGCGGTGGAGCAGCACCGGCGCGGCGCCTGACGCGCCCACCGAGCTCGCAACGCCGCGCTGCCGAAGGATAAGCCCATGACGATCCAGAAGATCCTGCTGGTCGACGATTCGAAGACCGAACTGCACTACCTCTCTGACCTGCTGGTGAAGCGCGGCTACGCCGTGCGCACCGCCGAGAACGGCGAGGAGGCAATGCGCCGCCTCGGCGAGGAAAGGCCCGACCTGATCCTGATGGACGTCGTGATGCCGGGGCAGAACGGCTTCCAGCTGACCCGCGCGATCACGCGCGACCCGCGCTTCACCGGCGTGCCGGTGATCATGTGCACGAGCAAGAACCAGGAGACCGACAAGGTCTGGGGCATGCGCCAGGGCGCGCGCGACTACATCGTCAAGCCGGTCAACGCCGACGAGCTCGTCGCGAAGATCCACGCGTTCGATTGAACAGCTGACCCCTGAATGGCCAACAAGCAAGCCCTGCGCGACCTTCAGAGCCGCCTCGCCGAACGCTTGCAGGCGGCGCGCACGCAAGTGCGCGGCCAGTCCTGGCTCGCGGTCGAGAGCAGCGGACGCGGCTTTCTGCTGCCGCTGCGCGAGGCCGGCGAGATCTTCGCGCTTGCGCCGATCCTGCCGGTGCCGTACAGCCACCGTTGGTTCCTCGGCGTCGCGAACCTGCGCGGGCACCTGCACGGCGTCGTCGACCTGGCCGGCTTTCTCGGCGTCAAGGCGCCGGAGTCGGGCCGCGAGCAGCAGGCGCGCCTGGTCGGCTTCAACCAGGCGCTCGACATCAACTGCGTGCTGATGGTCGACCGGCTGTCGGGTCTGCGCAGTGAAGACGAGCTGACGCCCGAGCCACCGGATGGCAGCGTGCGTCCGGCGTTCGCGGGCGCGCGCCTGCGCGATGCGGCGGGCCGGCCATGGCAGGAGTTGCGATTGTCCGAACTGGCGAGCGACGACGCATTTTTGAAGATCGTGGGTTGAACGCCGCCGGCGTTCGCACCTGCAGACGAGACCGCGAGAGGGCCATATGAGCTTCCTGAACAAGATCAAGGGTTGGAGTCAGAAGGACGAGGTCGCGATGCCCGGCGTGTCGGGTGCCGCGGCGCTCGACGAGCCGCTCGCGCCGCGCGCTGCGCAGCTCGCACCCGAGGGCCCGGCCACCGACGTGACCGGCGCGGCCGCCTATGACGTGCCGACGCAGCAGCAGACGCAGGACGCCGACACCTCCATCATCACCGAGGCCGCGCCGTCCGAAATGGCCGACTTCTCCGAGACGCGCATCCAGGACGGCGGGTCGAACCCCGCGGCGGCCGGTACCGGCCTGCCGTTGATCGGCAACCGGCCGGTTGCCGATCAGCAGCGCATCCTGTTCTTCATGGTCGGCATTGGCGCGATCGGCGTGATCGTGATGACGGTCATGTCGCTGCTGTCGGCGAACCGCGGCGCGGCCCAGGTCGGCGCCAGCGGGCAGGCGCTGATGCAGTCGCAGCGGCTCGCGAAGTCGGTCTCGCAGGCCTTGATCGGCAGCGCCGCGGCGTTCCCCGAGGTCAAGGAAAGCGCCGACGTGCTGATCAAGAACGTGCGCGGCCTGCGCAGCGGCGAAGGCGACATTGCGGCTGCCCCGGCGAGCGTGCAGGAAGCGATCGAGCCGATGCTGCCGCTGATCGACAAGGCCGAGAAGAGTGCGAAGACCGTGCTGGCGCAGCAGCAGGTGCTGACCCAGGTCGGCCAGGCGCTGCGCGCGATCAACCGCCAGTCGTCCGACCTGCTCGAGACCGCCGAGACCGTCTCGTCGCTGAAGCTGCAGCAAGACGCCTCGCCGGCCGAGCTCTCGGCGGTCGGCCAGCTCGTGATGCTGACGCAGCGCATCGGCAAGTCGGCGAACGAATTCCTGACGATGGAAGGCGTGAGCCCCGAGGCGGTGTTCCTGCTCGGCAAGGACCTGAACTCGTTTCGCGAGATCGGCCAGGGCCTGCTCGACGGCAATGCCGAGCTGCGCCTGCCCGCGACCAAGGATGCGCAGACGCGCGAGCGCCTGGTCGCGCTGATGAAGCAGTACGAAACGACGAAGACGCAGGCGAGCGCGATTCTCGGCAACCTGCAGGGCCTGGTCTCGGCGCGCGAGGCGCAGTCGAGCATCGTCGCCGACAGCGAACCGCTGCGCAAAGGCCTCGAGGTCGTGCAGGAGCGCCTGTCGAAGGAGACTGGCTTCAGCGGCGCCAGCCTGTCCCTGCTGCTCCTCGCCGCCGTCGTGCTGCTGCTCGGCGGCGCCGGCCTGCTGCGCCTGTACGTGCGCGGCCAGGCCGAGCGCGCCGCGGCGGCCGAGGGCCAGCGCCTGATGGCCGAGCGCGAGCAGCAGGAAGCCAAGCGCGTCAACGACGCGAACCAGGCGGCGATTCTGCGGCTGATGAACGAATTGCAGGCGGTCGCGGAAGGCGACCTGACGCAGCAGGCGACCGTGACCGAAGACATCACCGGCGCGATCGCCGACTCGGTCAACTACACGGTCGAAGAGCTGCGCACGCTGGTCTCGCAGGTGCAGGGCACGGTGGGCCGCGTGACCGACACGACGCAGCAGGTCGAAGCCACGTCGACCGAGCTGCTCGCGGCATCGAGCGAGCAGCTGCGCGAGATTCGCGACACCGGCGAATCGGTGCTGCAGATGGCGGGTCGAATCAACGACGTGTCGGGCCAGGCGCAGGAGACCGCCGCGGTCGCGCGCCAGTCGCTCGAAGCGGCCGAGTCGGGTCTGCGCGCGGTGCAGAACACGATCGGCGGCATGAACTCGATCCGCGACCAGATCCAGGAAACCTCGAAGCGCATCAAGCGGCTGGGCGAATCGTCGCAGGAGATCGGCGAAATCACCGAGCTGATCTCGGACATTACCGAACAGACCAACGTGCTCGCGCTGAACGCCGCGATCCAGGCGGCCTCGGCCGGCGAGGCCGGTCGCGGCTTCTCGGTCGTCGCCGAGGAAGTGCAGCGCCTGGCCGAACGCTCCGGCGACGCGACGCGCCAGATCGCCGCACTCGTCAAGACGATTCAGACCGACACGCAGGATGCGGTCGGCGCGATGGAGCGCAGCACGCAGGGCGTGGTCGAGGGCACGCGGCTGTCCGACGCGGCCGGTACCGCGCTCGGCGAAATCGACCGCGTGTCGCGCCAGCTCGCCGACCTGATCGGCCAGATCTCGAACCAGGCGCTCAGCGAAGCGCAGTCGGCGAACGTCGTCGCGGCCAACATCCAGCACATCTTCGCGGTGACCGAGCAGACCGGCGAGGGCACGCGCTCGACCGCCCAGATGGTGCGCGAACTGTCGCGCACCGCCGAAGAACTGAAGCAGTCGGTGGCGCGGTTCAAGATCGATTGAGCCGAATCAAAACCTGACGAACCAAGAGCGCCACGATGAGCCGACCCATGACCGTTGAATCGCGGCGAGCCCGAGCGCCCGGCCGCCCGAAGCCGGGCGAGACCCCCTCGGGGGGTCGATCGACGTATTCGGCGATCGGGGGGCTGTCATGACCGAGAAGAGCAGTGATGACCTGAGCGCGCTGGCGTGGGTCCACGAGGAACTGCGGCGCTCGCTCGACGCGGCGCACAAGGCCTTGCGCCGCTTCGTCAAGGAGACTGACGCGCTCGCCAACTCCGACATCGACGCGGTCGACCCGGCCGTGCTGCGCAACGCGCGTTCGCAGATCCACCAAGGCGTCGGTGCGCTCGAACTCGTCGGCCAGCCGGCCGCCGCGATGGTGCTGCGCGCGAGCGAGGCGCTGGTGCAGCGCTTCGTCACGAAGCCGCACAAGCTGAGCTCGCAGGTCGTCGACGACGTCGAGCGCGCCTCGTTCGCGCTGCTCGATTACCTGAGCCGGCTGCTCGCCGGCAAGCAGGTCTCGACCTTGTCGCTGTTCCCGCAGTACCGCGCGGTGCAGGAGGCCGCCGGCGCCGACCGCGTGCACCCGGCCGACCTGTGGGCGGTCGACTGGCAATGGCGCGATCTGCCGGCCGATTCGTCGGCCCACCCGCTGCAGCCCGACGCGACGACGCAGGCCGCGATCGAGGCGCAGCTGCTGCCGCTGATGCGCGCCGCCGATCCGGCACCGACCGCCGGCCGGATGAGCGACATCTGCGCCGGCCTCGGCGCCGGTGCGTCGCAGACGCAGATCGCGACGCTGTGGAAACTTGCGTCGGCCGTGTTCGAGGCGCAGGCGCACGGCCTGCTCGGCTTCGATGTGTTCAGCAAGCGCGTCGCCTCGCGGCTGCTCGCGCAGTTCCGGATCATTGCGCGCGGCGAACCCGAGGTCTCGGAGCGGCTCGCGCAGGACCTGCTGTTCTTCTGCGCGCAAAGCGCCTCACCCGGCGACGGCCGCAGTTCGCCGCGGCTTGCCGCGGTGCGCCAGGCCTACGGCCTCGTGCGCCATCTGCCGGTCGACTACACGGTCAGCGTGCTCGGCCGCTTCGACCCTTTGGTGCTCGCGCAGGCGAAGAAGCGCGTCGTCGCCGCGAAGGACGCGTGGTCGGCGGTCGCCGGTGGCGAGATGCACCGGATGACCGGCCTGTCGGAGCAGTTCGCACTCGTCGGCGAATCGCTGAAGAAGCTGTTCCCGCTCGGCGACATCTTCGCCGCCGAGCTGCAGCATGCGATCGCGCAGACCCAGCAGATCGGCGCGGCGCCGCCGGCGCCGCTGGCCATGGAGGTCGCGACCAGCCTGCTGTACATCGAGGCAGCGCTCGACGACATCGACTTCGATCACCCCGAGCAGGCCGAGCGCGTGCAGCGCCTGGCCGATCGGCTCGCGTCGGTGCGCCAGGGCCACGCGCCCGACCCGCTCGAAGGCTGGATGGAGGAGCTGTACCGCCGCGTTTCCGATCGCCAGACCATGGGCAGCGTCGTGCAGGAGCTGCGCGCGAGCCTGTCCGAGGCCGAAAAGCACATCGACCAGTACTTCCGCAAGCCGGAGGATCGCAGCACGCTGATCCCGGTGCCGAACCAGCTCGCGGCGATGCGCGGCGTGCTGTCGGTGCTCGGCATGGACCACGCGTCGGCGGCGCTGCTGCGCATGCGCGACGAAGTCGATTCATTGGCCTCGACCGAGGTCGACAACGGTCGAGACGCGCAGGCCGGCCTGTTCGACCGGCTCGCCGGCAACCTCGGTGCGCTCGGCTTCCTGATCGACATGCTCAGCGTGCAGCCGCAGATGGCCAAGTCGCTGTTCAGCTATGACGCGCAGGCCGGCACGTTGAGCCCGGTGATGGGCCGCGGCGAGGCGCCGAGCGCGCGCGCCAACGGCGCGGGCGCGCCGGTCGATCAACGCCTGATCGAGCAGGCCCAGTTGCTCGCATTCAGCTCGGTGCGCGAGGATGTTTCGGTCGAAGATGTGACGCGCGATCTCGAACGCCTGTCGCACGAGGCGCAGGCCGCCGATCAGCCCGCGCTGGCCGCGACCGTGCTGAAGGCCCAGGAGGCGCTCGAACAATCCATCGATTCGGCCGGCGCGGCCGCGGTGCGCGGCGAGCTGTCCGAGGCGCTGGTCGACTTCGTCTCGACCGCTTCCGACCCGGTCGGCATCGACCTCGCGGTGCCGAGCGCGCGCGCCAGGGTCAGCGCGCCGATGGTGCTCGATTTCGCGTTGTCGACCGGCAGCGCGCAGCTCGCGCAGGACGACGAGATGCGCGAGATCTTCCTCGAGGAAGCGCGCGAGGTGCTGGCGAACGCGAAAGAGGCGAGCGCCGCGCTGGCGCAGGCACCGGACGACCTCGGCCTGCTGACGACGCTGCGGCGCGCGTTCCACACGCTGAAGGGCAGCTCGCGCATGGTCGGGCTGAAGGACTTCGGCGAAGGCGCCTGGGCCTGCGAGCAGCTCTACAACACGCATCTGGCCGATCAGACCGCAGCGCCGCAGTCGCTGCTCGACTTCACCGGCTGGAGCCTGGGCTACCTCGGCGACTGGGTCGACGACATCGCACAACAGCGTCGCGGCGCCCACGACGCGGCGACCGTGATCGAAGCCGCGCGGCTCGCCGGCGGCGCGCCACCGGCGGAGCCGGTGCTGGAGTCGGTCTCGATGCACGGCGCGCTCGGCCTGCCGGGCGATCTGCCGCCGAACTGGCCCGCGGCCGCCGATCTCGAGCTGGTCGCGCCGGCGCCGGCCAACGAGTCGCTGGAGCTCTCGTTCGAGCTCGACCTCGGTGGGCTCGACGGCACCCCACGCGCGGCCCGCGAGGCCGGCAGCCAATCGGTACCGCTCGACCTGTCCGCCGCCGCGCTGCATGCCCCGTTCGATGTGCCGCCGGTCGATGCGCGGCCGGCCGAGCCGCCGCCGTTCGACCTGCACGAGGCCGATACCGCCGCAACCCCGATGGCGCTCGACCTCGATCTCGATCTCGAGTTCGATCCGGTGCGCGACTCGGCCGCGGCGCCATTGGTCGAGCCGCTTGCCGCGTCGATCTCCGAAACCACGCCTGAGCCCGCGCCCGCCCCCGAACCGCTGACCGAACCGGCCTCCGGCCACGGCGGCCTCGACGATGAACTCGTCAAGATCGTCGGACCGCTGCGCATCGGCATCCCGCTGTTCAACATCTACCTGAACGAGGCCGACGAGCTCTCGCGCCGCCTCAGCACCGAAGTCGCCGAATGGGCGATGGAGCTGCACCGGCCGATCGGCGAGACCCCGATCGCGCTCGCGCACTCGCTCGCCGGCAGCTCGGCGACCGTCGGCTTCGCCGACCTCTCGCATCTCGCGCGGCTGCTCGAGCACGCACAGACCCGCTCGCTCACCATCGGCCACGGCACGCCCGAAGAGGCACGCTTGTTCGTCGACGCGGCCGACGAGGTTCGCCGGCTGCTGCACCAGTTCGCGGCGGGCTTCCTGAAGGAGCCGTCGCCCGAGTTGCTCGAACGGCTGGCCGACCACGAGCTGAGCTCGGCGCGCCGGCTCGAGGCGGCCGCGGCCGCGGCCGAGCTACCGCCGAGCCCGGAGCCTGATCTCGCGGCGGACCTGCCGCCGGCCGCGCCGGCCGAATCGTTCGACACGTTCGAGACGATCGAGCCGGCGCCGCTCTCCGCCGTCGAGGCGCCGCCGCTGCGGGATGCGGCGCCGAGCCGCTTCGAGCACAGCATCTCGCCGTCCGACTCGACCTTCGGCCGCTTCGAGCCGCTCGGCGTGGCCGAGCTCAAGCCCTTCGGCGAGATCCCGGTCGAGGCGCCGCGCGTCGGCGCGGCGCATGCGCTGGTCGACGACGACGACGTGATCGACGCGGTCGACGCGATCGACGCCGAACTGTTCCCGATCTTCGCCGAAGAGGCCGAGGAACTGCTGCCGCAGCTCGCGAGCCGGCTGCGCGACTGGGCCCGCAAGCCGCTCGACGCGGCGCACCCGGCCGCGTGCATGCGCACGCTGCACACGCTGAAGGGCGGCGCGCGCCTGGCCGGCGCGATGCGCCTGGGCGAGATGGCGCACCGCCTCGAGACGCAGATCGAACGCCTGCTCGCGCAGCCGACCGTCGGCGCCGGCGATGTCGAGACGCTGCAGGCCTACGGCGACACGCTGGCACAGACCTTCGACGCGCTGCGTGAGGGCGGCGCGCCGGTCGACACGAGCGCCGAGCTGGTCGTCGTGCCGTCGATGGCAGAGCTGCCGCCGGTGCCGCCGCTCGAAGTGCTGCTCGAAGTCGCGCCGCAACCGGCGGCCGAATCGGGTTGGCAACAGCTCGAAGCGCCGCCGAGTTCGCAGTTCGGGGCATTCGACAGCGCGCCCGACTCGGACCTGCCGCCGGAGGCCATCGCACAAGCCGAGGCCGAGGCCGAACTCGCAGCCGAGCTCGAGGCCGTGCTGGCGCCGGCCACTGCCGCGCCGGCGCTCGCGCCGCCTCTGGTCGATGCTGCGCCGGCGCCCGTCGTGCCGCTGGCCGAGATCGACTGGTCGCGTTTCCCGCTGACCGCGCCGGCCGAACGCAAGGCCCCGGAGCGCGCGCAGGGCGCGCAATCCGCGGTGCGTGTGCGCGCGCCGCTGCTCGATCGCCTTGTGAACCAGGCCGGCGAGGTCAGCATCACGCGCTCGCGCATCGAGACCGGCGTCACGCAGATCAAGACCTCGCTCGCCGACCTGACCGAGAACCTCGAGCGGCTGCGCGCCCAGCTGCGCGACATCGAGTTCCACGGCGAGGTCCAGATGAGCTCGCGGCTCGAGGCCGCGAAGGCCGCGTCGCAATCGTTCGACCCGCTCGAGTTCGACCGCTTCACGCGCTTCCAGGAGCTGACCCGGATGATGGCCGAGTCGGTCAACGACGTCGCCACCGTGCAACGCACGTTGCAGCGCTCGCTCGAAGTGACCGAGGACGAACTCGTCGCCCAGGCGCGCATGACGCGCGAGCTGCAGGACGAC
Organism: Rhizobacter sp. P5_A1; assembly: GCF_056400745.1. Lineage (NCBI taxonomy): Bacteria > Pseudomonadati > Pseudomonadota > Betaproteobacteria > Burkholderiales > Sphaerotilaceae > Rhizobacter > Rhizobacter sp. P5_A1. Next base: position 41,194 of record NZ_JBFUKR010000021.1, on the reverse strand, counting down.
CTGCTGCGCACCCGCATGGTCGAGTTCGAGGGCCTCTCGGACCGCCTGTACCGCGTCGTGCGCCAGGCCGCGAAAGAGACCGGCAAGTCGGTGCGGCTGGACATCGTCGGCGGCTCGATCGAGGTCGACCGCGGCGTGCTCGACCGCATGACCGGCTCGTTCGAGCACCTGCTGCGCAACTGCGTCAGCCACGGCATCGAGATGCCGGATGCGCGTGCCGGCGCCGGCAAGGATCCGACCGGTTCGATCATCGTCGCGCTCTCGCACGAGGGCAACGAGGTCGGCGTCGAATTCCGCGACGACGGCGCCGGGCTGAACCTGCCGCGCATCCGCGCGAAGGGGCTCGCGCTCGGGCTGCTCGATCCCTACACGCAGCCGACCGATGCCGAGCTCGCCAACCTGATCTTCGCGCCGGGCTTCTCGACCGCCGAGACCGTGACCGAGCTGTCGGGCCGCGGCGTCGGCATGGACGTCGTGCGCGCCGAGGTCAACGCGATGGGCGGCCGGGTCGAGACCGCGACCGCCGCGGGCCAGGGCACCTCGTTCAAGATGATCCTGCCGCTGACGACCGCGGTCACGCAGGTCGTGATGCTGCGCTGCGGCGAGACCAACGTCGCGGTGCCGTCGACGCTGGTCGAGGTCGTGCGCCGCGCGACGCCGGCCGAGATCGAGGCCGCCTACGCGAGCGCCGCCTACCCGATGGGCGATCGCGCGCTGCCGTTCTTCTGGCTCGGCGCGCTGCTGCAGATCAGCGCGCGGCCGGCCGAGAGCGAGGCGCGCACGCGCGCGGTCGTCGTGATCCGCAGCGCGCAGCAACGCATCGCGCTGCACGTCGACGAAGTGCTGGGCAACCAGGAAGTCGTGGTCAAGAACCTCGGGCCGCAGCTGTCGCGTCTGCCGGGCCTGGCCGGCATCACGCTGCTGGCCTCGGGCGCGGTCGCGCTGATCTACAACCCGGTCGCGCTGGCCACGCTGTACGGCGATGTGGCCCGCGAGGCGACGCACGCGGCGATGCAGGCACCCGATGCCCAAGGCGCCGCGCCGATCGCACACGCGGTGCCCGATGTCCCCGAGGCGCCGCTGGTGATGGTCGTCGACGATTCGCTGACCGTGCGCCGCGTGACGCAGCGCCTGCTGCTGCGCGAGGGCTACCGCGTCGTGCTTGCGAAGGACGGCCTGGATGCGCTCGAGCGGCTCGCGGAAGGCGTGCCGCAGATCGTGCTGTCCGACATCGAGATGCCGCGCATGGACGGCTTCGACCTGGTGCGCAACATGCGCGCCGACGCCCGGCTGCGCGACCTGCCGGTGATCATGATCACCTCGCGGATCGCGCAGAAGCACCGCGACTACGCGGCCGAACTCGGTGTCGACCACTACCTGGGCAAGCCCTATTCCGAAGAGGACCTGCTCGCGTTGATCGCGCGCTATACGCGCAACCGTGTGGCCGCCTGACGAGGGAGACGGCCGCGGGCACGCGTCCGACGGTCTAAAATTCGGGGCATGGCACGCGCACCGGTCTTTTTCACGAACCAGTTCCTGATCGCGATGCCGAGCTTGCGCGAGGGCACCTTCGCGGGCACCGTGGTCTACATGTGCCAGCACACCGAAGAGGGCGCGCTCGGCCTGGTGATCAACAAGCCGATCGACATCAGCCTGAAGAACCTGTTCGAGAAGGTCGAACTCTCGCTCGACCGCGAAGACCTGGCCGACGTGCCGGTCTACTTCGGCGGCCCGGTCCAGACCGAGCGCGGCTTCGTGCTGCACGAGCGGCTCGGCGGCAGCGAGGGCGAGGGCGGGCACTACAACTCGTCGCTGCAGATCCCCGGCGGCCTCGAGATGACGACCAGCAAGGACGTGCTGGAGGCGCTCTCGCACGGCGCCGGCCCGAAGAAGCTGCTGGTGACGCTGGGTTACTGCGGCTGGAGCGCCGGCCAGCTCGAGGACGAGATGGGCCGCAACGGCTGGATCAACGTCGGCGCCGAACCCGGCATCATCTTCGACACGCCGGTCGAGCAGCGCTACGACAAGGCCTTGTCGCTGCTCGGCATCGACCCGAACATGCTCAGCGGGGAGGCGGGGCACGCATGAGCTCGCAGAGCACGATGCCCGCCACGCCCCTGCTTTCCTATCTTGCGTTCGATTTCGGCACGAAACGCATCGGCGTCGCCACCGGCAACACGCTGACGCGCCAGGCACAGCCGCTGCGCACCGTCGTCGCCGACGGCGACGCGCGCTTCGACGCGATCGGCACGCTGATCCAGGCGTGGCAGCCGAACGCACTCGTCGTCGGCGTGCCCTTTCACCCCGACGGTGCGCCGCACGACAATACCGAACGCGCGCGCCGTTTTGCGCGCCAGCTGCACGGCCGCTTCCGGCTGCCGGTGCACGAGGTCGACGAGCGCTACACGACGACGGAAGCCATCGGTCAAGGCGCCGCCGATCTCGATGCCGCCTCGGCCGCGATCATCCTGAATCAATTCCTGAGCACACTCGAATGAGCAGCTTGAACCTCGATGCGGAAGCCCTATACGCCGACCTGCTCGCCGGCGTGCGCCCGTTGCTGCAGCCCGACAGCGTGCTGGTCGGCATCTGGTCCGGCGGCGCCTGGCTGGCCGAGCGGCTGCAGCGTGATCTGCAGCGGCGCGGCGAGCACGGCGTGATCTCCAGCGCGCTGCATCGCGACGATTTCGGCTCGCGCGGGCTGACCGCCGGTGCCGATCACACGAAGCTGCCGTTCGACGTGACGGGCAAGCCGATCGTGCTGGTCGACGACGTGCTCTACACCGGCCGCACGATCCGCGCGGTGATCAACGAGCTCTACGACTTCGGCCGCCCGGCGAGCGTCACGCTCGCGGTGCTGGTCGACCGCGGCGGGCGCGAACTGCCGATCTCGGCGGCGGTCTCGGCGGCGCGCATCACCTTGCCCCGGAGCCAGCGGCTGTCGCTCGCGAAGGACGACGCAGGGCGCTTCAGTTTCGATATCGAGGAAAACGCGTGATGCTGTCCAGACGCAACCCGCAGCTGAACGCGCATGGCGAGCTGATCCACCTGCTGTCGATCGAAGGCCTGCCGGGCCCGGTGCTGAATCACATCCTGGATACCGCCGGCACCTTCCTGAGCGTCAACGACCGCGACGTGAAGAAGGTGCCGCTGCTGCGCGGCAAGAGCGTGTTCAACCTGTTCTTCGAGAACAGCACGCGCACCCGCACGACCTTCGAGATTGCGGCCAAGCGCCTGTCGGCCGACGTGATCAACCTCGACATCGCGCGCTCCAGCGCGGCCAAGGGCGAGAGCCTGCTCGACACGATCGCGAACCTCTCGGCGATGCATGCGGACATGTTCGTCGTGCGCCACAGCGAGAGCGGCGCGCCGTACCTGATCGCGCAGCACTGCGCGCCGCACGTGCATGTCGTGAACGCCGGCGACGGCCGGCACCAGCACCCGACGCAGGGGCTGCTCGACATGTACACGATCCGGCACTACAAGCGCGACTTCACGCAGCTGACGGTCGCGATCGTCGGCGACATCGTCCACTCGCGCGTCGCCCGCTCCGACATCCACGCGCTGACGACGCTCGGCGTTCCCGAGATCCGCGCCGTCGGGCCGAAGACACTGGTGCCCGGCGACCTGAAGGAGATGGGCGTGCGCGTCTGCCACGACATGGCCGAGGGCATCCGGGGCGCCGACGTGATCATCATGCTGCGGCTGCAGAACGAGCGCATGAGCGGCGCGATGCTGCCGAGCGCGGCCGAGTTCTTCAAGAGCTACGGCCTGACCGCCGAGAAGCTCGCGCTCGCGAAACCCGACGCGATCGTGATGCACCCCGGGCCGATCAACCGCGGCGTCGAGATCGATTCCGATGTCGCCGACGGCGTGCAGAGCGTGATCCTGCCGCAGGTGACCTTCGGCATCGCGGTGCGCATGGCGGTGATGTCGATCATCGCGGGGAATGTTGCATGAGAATTCTGATCAAGAACGGGCGCCTGATCGATCCGGCGTCGAACCACGACGCGATCGGCGACCTCGCGATCGCGGCCGGCCGGATCGTCGCGTTCGGCCAGGTCAGCAGCGAGTTCGAGGCCGATCGGACGATAGCCGCCGACGGCCTGGTCGTCGCGCCCGGCCTCGTCGACCTCGCCGCGCGGCTGCGCGAACCGGGCCACGAGCACGAAGGCATGCTCGAGTCGGAGATGGCTGCGGCGGTCGCCGGCGGCGTCACGAGCCTGGTCTGCCCGCCCGACACCGAGCCGGTGCTCGACGAGCCCGGACTGGTGCAGATGCTGAAGTTCCGCGCGCGCAACCTGAACCTCGCGCACCTGTACCCGCTCGGCGCACTGACGCGTGGTCTGCGCGGCGAGGTGCTGACCGCGATGGCCGAACTGACCGACGCCGGCTGCGTCGGCTTCTCGCAGGCCGAGGTCGGCATCCGCGACACGCTGGTGCTGCACCGCGCGCTGCAATATGCCGCGACCTTCGGCTACACGACCTGGCTGCGCCCGAACGACGCCTGGCTCGGCAACGGCGTCGCCGCGAAGGGCGCGCTCGCGACGCGCATGGGTCTGACCGGCGTGCCGGCGATCGCCGAGACGATCGCGCTGGCAACGATCTTCGAGCTCGTGCGCGACACCGGCGCGCGCGTGCACCTGTGCCGGCTGTCGAGCGCCGCCGGCATCGAGCTCGTGCGCCGCGCGAAGGCCGAGGGCCTGCCGGTCAGCTGCGATGTCAGCATCAATTCGCTGCACCTGACGGATGTCGACATCGGCTACTTCGATGCGGCGATGCGCGTCACGCCGCCGCTGCGCCAGCAGCGCGACCGCGACGCGATCCGCGCGGCGCTCGCCGACGGCACCGTCGATGCGCTCGTCAGCGACCACACGCCGGTCGATGCGGATGCGAAGACCCTGCCGTTCGCCGAAGCCGAGCCGGGCGCCACCGGCCTCGAGCTGCTGCTGAGCCTGGCGCTGAAATGGGGGCAGGACGACACAGTGCCGCTGCTGCGCACACTGGGCGTCGTCAGCGCGGCACCGGTCGCGGTACTCGGCGACGCGCTCGGTTCGCTCGCGGCGAGCGCCGGGCGGCTCGTCGAGGGCGGCGTCGCCGACGTCTGCGTGTTCGGCCTCGATTCGCGCTGGCAGGTCACGCCAGTGGCGCTGCGCAGCCAGGGCAAGCACACGCCGTTCGCCGGCTACGAACTGCCGGGCCGCGTGCGCTACACGCTGGTCGCGGGCCACGTCGCCTACGAATCCGCGCCGGCCGAATGACGCGCGGCCTGCGCGCGGCGTGGCGCCTGCTGCGCTGCGTGGTTCACGGCCTGCACGGCCTGGCCATCGCGCTGCTGTGCTTCGACGGCCTCGACGCCGCGCAGCGCCACGCGCGCATCCGCTGGTGGTCGACGAAGACGCTGCGGCTGATGGGCATCACGCTGCAGGTCGAGGGCAGTGTGCGGCCGGGCGGCACGCTGCTGGTCGCGAACCATGTCTCGTGGCTCGACATCACCGCGCTGCATGCGGTCGTGCCGCATGCGCGCTTCGTCTCGAAGTCCGACATCCAGTCTTGGCCGCTGCTGGCGCGCCTCGCCGACGCCGCCGACACGCTGTACCTCGAGCGCGAGCGCAAGCGCGATGCGCTGCGCGTCGTGCATCTGGTGGCGCAGGCGCTGGATCAAGGCCAGACGGTCGCGGTCTTCCCCGAGGGCACGACCTCGGACGGCCGAACCTTGCTGCCGTTCCACGCCAACCTGCTGCAGGCCGCGATCTCGACCGGCACGCCGGTACAGCCGGTCGCGCTGCGCTTCTCCGACGCGCAGGCGCCGATCAGCGCGGCGGTCGAATTCGTCGGCGCGACGACGCTGGTCGAGAGCCTGTGGCGCGTCGCCTGCGCCGACGGGTTGGTTGCGCACCTGACGCTGCTGCCGGCGCGCGGCAGCCGGCACGCCGACCGCCGCGCATTGGCCCAGACGCTGCGCGCCGACATCGCCGCGCAATTGCCGGGTTGAAGCGTCAGGCCCTGCCCTGGTTCGCGACCGCTGCGGCGGCCTTTGCGGCGGCCTCGGCGTCACCGAGGTAGTAGCTGCGGATCGGCTTCAACGCGCCGTCGAGTTCGTAGACCAGCGGGATGCCGTTCGGGATGTTGAGCCCGACGATGTCGGCGTCCGAGATGCCGTCGAGGTACTTGACGAGCGCGCGGATGCTGTTGCCGTGCGCCGCGATCACGATCCGCTGGCCCTGCTGCAGCGCCGGCGCGATCGTGTCGTTCCAGAACGGCAGCACGCGCGCGACGGTGTCTTTCAGGCACTCCGTCAGCGGCACCTGGCCCGGCGCGAGCGCCGCGTAGCGCAGGTCGCGGCTCTCGCAGCGCGGGTCACCGGGTTCGAGCGCGGGCGGCGGCGTGTCGTAGCTGCGACGCCAGGTCAGCACCTGCGCATCGCCGTATTTCTTCGCGGTCTCGGCCTTGTTCAGCCCCTGCAACGCGCCGTAGTGGCGCTCGTTCAGGCGCCAGTCGTTGCGCACCGGCAGCCAGGTCCGGTCCATCTGGTCGAGCGTGTGCCAGAGGGTCCAGATCGCGCGCTTCAGCACCGAGGTGTAGGCGATGTCGAACTCGTAGCCCTCGGCCTTCAGCAGCTGCCCGGCCTGCTGCGCCTGCTGCACGCCCAGCGGCGTCAGGTCGACGTCGGTCCAGCCGGTGAAACGGTTTTCCAGGTTCCAGGTGGATTCGCCGTGGCGGATCAGGACGAGCTTGTGCATGGGGTGTGTGGGGATAGCGGCGCCAGGGCCGGCGACGAGCGAGCGAATTCTATAATCGCACTCCTTCCCAAACCCATTGGCCCGCCCGTGAAGTTCTTCATCGACAACTGGTTCCTGTTTCTCGCGGCCGCCGTTTCCGGCGGGCTGCTGCTGTGGCCGATGCTCGACAAGAGCGCGGGTGGCGCAGGCAAGCTGTCGACGAACGATGCCGTGCAGCTGATCAACCGCGAGAAGGCCGTGCTGATCGACGTGAGCGAGCCGGCCGAGTACGCGGCCGGCCATGTCGCCGGCGCGAAGAGCGTGCCGCTGAGCCAGATCGAAACCTCGAACCTGCTGCCGAAGAACAAGGCCTTGCCGCTGGTCGTCGTCTGCGCGACTGGCGCACGCGCCGCGAAGGGCGTTGCGGCATTGAAGAAGCTCGGCTTCGAGAACGCGCGGGCGCTGGCCGGCGGCCTCGAGGCCTGGCGTGCGGCGAACCTGCCGGTCGAGAAGTCCGCGGCATGAGCGGCGCAGTGACCATGCCGGTCGTCAGGATGTACTCCACGCAGGTCTGCCCGTACTGCCAGCACGCGAAGGCCTTGCTGAAGCAGCGCGGCGTCGAGACGATCGAAGACGTCCGCATCGACCTCGACCCGGCGCAGCGCGCCACGATGATGGCGCTGACCGGTCGGCGCACCGTGCCGCAAATCTTCATCGGCGACACCCACGTCGGCGGCTGCGACGACCTGGTCGCGCTCGACCGACGCGGTGCTCTGGCGCCGCTGCTCGCCGGCGCGAATTCCTGAGCCAGACCCTGCAGCGCGCGCGGCGATAATCGCCGCCGCACATCGCTCGCCGCGGGCGCGGCCGAGCCCACCACTCCACAACCCGAGACTCTCATGGCTGACGACAACAACCCGGTGTTCCAGATCCAGCGCATCTACCTGAAGGATCTGTCGCTCGAGCAACCGAACTCGCCGCAGATCCTGCTCGAGCAAGGTCAGCCGCAGGTCGAGATCAACCTCGGCCTGGGCGCCGCGCCGATCGGCGAAGGCATCTACGAAGTGACCGTCACCGCGACCGTCACGACCAAGGTCAACGACAAGGTGCTGTTCCTGGTCGAGGCCAAGCAGGGCGGCATCTTCGAGATTCGCAACATTCCCGAAGACCAGCTGCAGCCGATCATCGGCATCGCGTGCCCGGGCATCATCTACCCGTACCTGCGCGCGATCGTGTCGGACGTCTGCACGCGCGCCGGCTTCCCGCCGGTGCTGCTGTCGGAAGTGAACTTCCAGGCGATGTTCGAGGCGCAGCAGGCGCAGGCCGCCGCGCAACCGAACGGCCCGAACGGCTCGGGCATCATCACCAGCGCCAACTGATCCGGCGCTGCGCCAGCTCGATGAACCTGACGGTCCTCGGTGCCGGCGCCTGGGGCACCGCGCTGGCGTCGAGCGCCGCGGCGCGCCAGCCGACGCGGCTGTGGGCGCGCGACGCAGCGCAGGCCGCGCGGATGCGCGCGTCGCGCAGCAACGCGCGCTATCTCGCGGGCGTCGCGCTGCCCGATGCGCTGCAGATCGATGCCGACTTCGATGCCGCGCTCGCGCACGCCCGCGACGGGCTCGTGATCATCGCGACGCCGATGGCGGCGCTCGACGAGATGCTGCGCCGCATCGGCACGCGCGCGACCGGCGTGCTGTGGCTGTGCAAGGGCTTCGAGCAGCGCAGTGGCCGGCTCGGCCATGAACTGGCGGGCGCGGCCGGTGCCGGCGCACGCGTCGGCGTGTTGTCGGGCCCGAGTTTCGCGATCGAGGTCGCGCGCGGCCAGCCGACCGCGCTGGTCGCGGCCAGCGCCGACGCCGCGCTGTGCGAGGAAGCGGTCGACGCGCTGCACAGCGAGAGCCTGCGCATCTACACCTCGGACGATCCGATCGGCGTCGAAGTCGGCGGCGCAGTCAAGAACGTGCTCGCGATCGCCACCGGCATCGCCGACGGCATGCCTGCGCGCGACGGCGGCACTGCGGGCCTCGGTCTGAATGCGCGCGCGGCGCTGATCACGCGCGGCCTGGCCGAAATGACCCGCCTGGGCGTCGCGCTCGGCGCGCGGGCCGAAACCTTCATGGGCCTGTCGGGGCTGGGCGACCTGGTACTGACCGCCACCGGCGACCTGTCGCGCAACCGCAGCGTCGGGCGGCTGCTCGCGCAGGGCCTGCCGCTGCCGCGCATCCTCGCCGAACTCGGCCATGTCGCCGAAGGCGTCTCGACCGCGCCGATGGTGCTGCAGCGCGCTTCGGCGCTCGGCGTCGAGATGCCGATCGTGCAGGCCGTCGTCGATGTGCTCGACGGCCGATCGACCCCCGAACGCGCCCTCGAACAACTGATGGGCCGCGGCGCGCGGCCCGAGACCTGAACGCTCCGGAGACGAGATGCCCTCGATGCCACGCCGCGGTTTCCTGCAGGCCACGCTCGCCGCGGCCGCTGCGCCGGCCTTTGCGCAGGCCTGGCCGAGCCGCCCGATCAAGCTGATCGTTCCGTTCCCGCCCGGCAGCTCGCCGGACTTCATCGCGCGCCTGGTCGCCGAGCCGCTCGGCCGTGCGCTGGGTCAGCCCATCGTCGTCGACAACAAGCCGGGCGCCGGCGGCAACATCGGTACCGGCATGGTTGCCCATGCCGAGCCGGACGGCTACACGTTCCTGTTCACGATCCAGGGTCCGCTCGTCACCGCGCCGGTTCTGAGCAAGGGGCTCGGCTACGACCCGGCGCGCGACCTGGCGCCGGTCACGCTGGTCGCCACCTCGCCGAACGTGCTGGTCGTCGACCCGAAGCTCGGCGCGAACACGCTGGCCGACTTCGTGCGCATCGCGAAGGAGAAGCGCGGCCAGCTGAACTACGGCAGCGTCGGCATCGGCAGCGCGTCGCACCTGGCGATGGAACTGTTCAAGACGCGCGCCGGCATCGACCTGGTGCACGTGCCGTACCAGGGCTTTCCGCAGATCGTCAGCGCGATTCTCGCCGGCGAAGTGCAGGCCGGCTTCATGGTGCCTGGCATCGCGATCGGCCAGATTCGCGCCGGCAAGCTGAAGGCGCTCGGCGTCACGACGCTGGGCCGCGCGGGGTCGCTGCCGGCCTATCCGAGCTTCGTCGAGCAAGGCTATGCCGACTTCGAGGCGATCTCGTGGCAGGCCGTGCTGGCACCGGCCGGCACGCCGAAGCCGATCATCGAGCGCATGGCCGGTGAGCTGATTCGCATCATCAAGAGCGACGAGGTGCGCGGCAAGATGCTGAGCCAGTACTTCAGCGCCGCCGGCACCGCGCCGGAGGCGCTGACCGGGCTGATGAAGACCGAGCGTGAGCGCTGGGCCAGGGTCATCAAGGCCGCCGGCGTCAACCCCGAGTAGCTGGGTGATGGGGCACCCGGTGGCGGGTACGCCACCACCCGCCGGGCGGGTGGCTCGGTCGCTTGGGAGCGGCCCGGCGCTGGCCGAGCCGGGCTGGCACACTAGGCGCCGCCGGCGTAGCCGTTCTGCCGCCATGCCTCGAACACCGCGACCGCGACCGCGTTGCTGAGGTTCAGGCTGCGCTGACCCGCGCGCAGCGGCAGGCGCACACGCTGCGCCGCATCGAAGCCCGCGTTCAGCGCGGCGGGCAGACCGGCGGTCTCGGAGCCGAACACGAGCCAGTCGCCGGCTTGCCAGGCGACGTCCGCGAACGGTCGGCTGGCGCGTGTCGTGAACGCGAACAGGCGCGACGGGTCGGGCCGCAGCGCGTCGACGAACGCGGACCATGATGCGTGCGTGCGCACTGGCGCGTACTCGTGATAGTCGAGGCCGGCGCGCTTGAGCTGCCGGTCGTCCATCGAAAAGCCGAGCGGCTCGATCAGGTGCAGCGCGCAGCCGGTGTTGGCCGCGAGCCGGATCACGTTGCCGGTGTTCGGCGGAATCTCCGGGTGCACGAGGACGATGTTGAACATGGATCGCGATTGTCGCCGCGCGCCGTCAGGCGCCATCGTGGCGCGGCGTGCGCGCGACGACCCACACGTCGACCTCTCCGGCGCCGGCCTGCAGCAGCGTCCGCGCCGCTTCGGCGAGCGTCGCGCCGGTGGTCATCACATCGTCGACGAGCGTGACGCGGCGGCCGCGCAGCTCGGCGCGCCGCCTCGGTTCGATCGCGAATGCGGCGCGCACGTTGCCGGCGCGCTGCTCAGGCGGGAACGCGAGCTGGTGCGGCGTGTCCTTCACGCGCAGCAGCAGTGTCGCGTCGATCGTTGCAGCGGGCAGCGCGGCGCCGAGCCGCTTCGTCAGCTCCCAGGCCTGGTTGTAGCCGCGCTCGCGCAGACGCTCTGCGCTGAGGGGGATCGGCAGCAGCAGCGTCGGCGCGGCGGATTTGCTCGCGCGCAGCGCATGCAGCATCCGCTCGGCCAGCGCGGGTGCGAGATCGAGCGCGGCGTGGAACTTGAAATGCGTGATCAGGCCATCCCACGGGTGGTCGTAGTCGACCGCTGTCAGCGCATGCGCATAAGGTGGCGGGTCGGTCAGGCACGCACCGCAGGTCTCGATGCCGGCCGCCACGCCCAGCGCGCAGCGCCGGCAGCGCGTCGCCGTGTCGGCGAAGCGGCCGATGCAGTCGCCGCAGACCCGCTGCGTGCCCCAACCGCGGCAGACCGCGCACTGGCTGGGCAGCCTGGCGCGCGCGGCCTCGAGGAGTCGGTTGAATGGCACGGCTCAATATACTGGCCCGCATGGCCATCGCACCGGACCCGACCAACGCCCGCCGCCTCGACCCGGTCGCGGTGCGCGCGGCGCTGCGGCGTCTCGCGCGCGCGCCGCAGCCGCCGTGGCTGCACGGCGAGGTCGCGCGGCGCATGGCCGAGAAGCTGGCGTTGATCCTGTTGCAGCCCGAACGCGTGATCGACTGGTGGAGCGCTCTCGGCGCCGGTGCCGCGCTGCTCGAACAGGCGTATCCGAAAGCCCGGCAGCTGCGCGTCGAGCCCGACCGTGCCTGGGCCGAGCGCAGCCGTGCGCTGTCGCAGCGCCCGTGGTGGACGGCGGCGCGCTGGACCGGCGGCGAAGCCGGCGTCGCGCTCGACTCGGATGACATCGAGTCGGGCGCCGGTCTGGTCTGGGCCAACATGATGCTGCATGCGGTCGTCGACCCGGTCGCGCTGATCGAACGCTGGCACGGCCTGCTGCGCGTCGACGGCTTCGTGATGTTCTCGTGCCTCGGCCCGGGCAGCCTGCGCGAACTGCGCACGCTCTACGCGCGCCTCGGATGGCCCGCGCCGACACCGGGCTTCGTCGACATGCACGACCTCGGCGACATGCTCGTGCAAGCCGGCTTCGCCGACCCGGTGATGGACCAGGAGACGCTCACGCTGCGCTGGCCGACCGCGAAGGCGCTCCTCGCCGAGTTGCGCGCACTCGGCGGCAACGCGGCGCCCGATCGCGTTGCGGGCCTGCGCACGCCGCGCTGGCGCGAGCGGCTCGAGCGCGAGCTCGACATGCTTGCCGCGCCCGACGGCTCGATCGGCCTGAGCTTCGAGGTCGCCTACGGCCACGCCTTCAAGGCGGCGCCGCGGCTGCGCGCGGGCGAGGCGACCAAGGTGCCGCTGGCCGACATGCGCGAGATGCTGCGTTCCAGCCACGGCCGAGCCGGGCCTCGCTAGACCGTGCGCTAAACTCTCGCGGTTGGGCTCGGCCTGTTCAGGCCAGAGCTTCGATCGGCAAGCCCATCGGCATCAATCGGCAAGAGCAAGGCAGCAAGACGCGCGCAATGTCAGCAAGCATTTCTCACCCCTGCGTCGCCCCCATGGCGAAAACCGGCTCGTTGCGCTTCGGCGTCGAGTCGGCGGCCGGTGAGCACACGCTGCAGTGGCTGCTGAAGCGCAACTGCTCGATGACGCCGCGCCAGATGATGGGTTTCTACGCCTCGCTGTGCGGTGTGTCGCTGCTGATCGGGGGCATCTTCTGGGCGCAGGGCGCGATGCTGGTGATGCCGTTCGCGTGGCTCGAGATGGTGTCGGTCGGCGCGGCCCTGCTCGTCTACGCACGCCACGCGACCGACAGCGAGCGCATCAAGCTGCAGCCGGGGCGCCTGACGGTCGAGCATGTGTCCGGCCGGCATGTCGAGCATGCCGAGTTCGCACCCGCCTGGGTTCGCGTCGAACCCGAGCACGGCGACCGCTCGTTGATCGAGCTCTCGGGTCAGGGCCAGCACATTGCCGTCGGCCGTTTCGTGCGCCCCGAGCTGCGCGGCCAGCTGGCCGAAGAATTGCGCTGGGCGCTGCGCCGCTGGCAATGGGCCTCGCCCGGCGCCCGCACGGGCACGGCACCCGACCCGGAATCACAAGACAAATCCGAAAACTGAAGTGGCAACCATGAAGACGATGAAAGCACTGTGGCACAGGGCTGGCCGAGTTGGCGTGACGCTCGGTGCGCTGGCGGCGACCCAGCTGGCCCTGGCCGTGGGCAACCTGCCTGGCGGGCCGGCGGTCAACCAGCTCGACCTGCACCCACCGGTCACCGAGATCGCGGCCGATCAGCGCTGGCTGCACTACTTCATGCTCTGGATCTGCACGCTGATCTTCGTCGGCGTGTTCGGCGTGATGTTCTATTCGATCTTCAAGCACCGCAAGTCGAAGGGCGCGAAGTCGGCGAACTTCCACGAGAGCACCACGGTCGAGATCATCTGGACCATCGTGCCGTTCATCATCGTGATCGGCATGGCGCTGCCGGCGACCAAGGTCGTCGTCGCGATGAAGGACACCAGCGCCGCCGACCTGACCATCAAGGCCACCGGCATCCAGTGGAAGTGGGGCTACGACTACCTGAAGGGCGAAGGCGAGGGCATCGGCTTTGTCTCGACGCTCGATGTCGCGCAGCGCGAAGCCTCCGACTCGGGCAAGCCGGCCGACGCCGACGACTACCTGCTGAAGGTCGACAACCCGCTGGTCGTGCCGGTCAGCAAGAAGATCCGCATCATCACGACCGCGAGCGACGTGATCCATGCATTCATGGTGCCCTCGTTCGGCATCAAGCAGGACGCGATCCCTGGCTTCGTGCGCGACACGTGGTTTCGCGCCGAGAAGGTCGGCGACTACTATGGCCAGTGCGCCGAGCTCTGCGGCAAGGAGCACGCCTACATGCCGATCCACGTGAAGGTGCTGTCGGCGGCCGACTACACGACCTGGGTCGACGGCAAGAAGAAGGAAATGGCCGCACTTGCCGATGACCCGGCGAAGGTCTGGGCGCTGCCCGACATCCTCGCGCGCGGCGAGAAGGTCTACGCTGCCAACTGCGCGGCCTGCCACCAGGCCAACGGCAAGGGCGGCGGCCCGATCAAGCCGCTCGACGGCGCGGCCGTCGTGCTCGACGCCGACAAGACCAAGCAGATCCACGTCGTGCTGAACGGCCAGAACAACGGCGCGATGCCGTCCTGGAAGCAGCTCAGCGACACCGAGATCGCCGCGGTGATCAGCTACACGAAGAACAACTGGTCGAACAAGACCGGGCAGATCGTGCAGCCGGCCGAAGTGGCCGCTGCGCGCAAGTAGCCGCAGCGAACAGCGCGGTGCAGCCGATGCCGGCCGCCGCGACAGCGAACCAGAAACAGTCGTACAGGAAACAGGAATTGCCATGAGCGCAGTCATCGACCACCCCGGCCACGGCCACGCACACGACGAGCACGAGCACGGCGCGCCGCACGGCTGGCGCCGCTGGCTGTACGCGACGAACCACAAGGACATCGGCACGATGTACCTGCTGTTCTCGTTCACGATGCTGATGGTTGGCGGCGTGCTCGCGCTGCTGATCCGCGCCGAGCTGTTCCAGCCCGGGCTGCAGTTCGTGAACCCGCAGATGTTCAACCAGTTCACGACGATGCACGGGCTGATCATGGTGTTCGGCGCGATCATGCCGGCCTTCGTCGGCTTCGCGAACTGGATGGTCCCGCTGCAGATCGGCGCGGCCGACATGGCGTTCGCGCGCATGAACAACTTCAGCTTCTGGCTGCTGATCCCGGCCGCGATCATGCTGGTCGGCTCGTTCTTCATGCCCGGCGGCGCACCCGCCGCCGGCTGGACGCTGTACGCGCCGCTGACGCTGCAGATGGGCCCGTCGATGGACGCGGGCATCTTCGCGATGCACATCATGGGCGCGAGCTCGATCATGGGCTCGATCAACATCATCGTCACGGTGCTGAACATGCGCGCACCGGGCATGACCTTGATGAAGATGCCGCTCTTCTGCTGGACCTGGCTGATCACCGCCTACCTGCTGATCGCGGTGATGCCGGTGCTCGCCGGCGCGATCACGATGACCTTGACCGACCGCCACTTCGGCACCCACTTCTTCAACCCTGCCGGCGGCGGCGACCCGGTGATGTACCAGCACATCTTCTGGTTCTTCGGCCACCCCGAGGTCTACATCATGATCTTGCCGGCCTTCGGCATCGTCAGCGCGATCATTCCGGCGTTCGCGCGCAAGCGCCTGTTCGGCTACACCTCGATGGTGTATGCGACCTCGTCGATCGCGATCCTGTCGTTCATGGTGTGGGCGCACCACATGTTCACGACCGGCATGCCGGTCACGGGCCAGCTGTTCTTCATGTACGCGACGATGCTGATCGCGGTGCCCACCGGCGTGAAGATCTTCAACTGGACCGCGACGATGTGGCGCGGCTCGATGACCTTCGAGACGCCGATGCTGTTCGCGGTCGGGTTCCTGTTCGTGTTCACGATGGGCGGATTCACCGGCCTGATCCTGGCGATGGCGCCGATCGACATCCAGCTGCAGGACACCTACTACGTCGTCGCGCACTTCCACTACGTGCTGGTGGCGGGTTCGCTGTTCGCGCTCTTCGCCGGCGTCTACTACTGGGGCCCGAAGTGGACCGGCGTGATGTACAGCGAAGGGCGCGGCAAGCTGCACTTCTGGTGGTCGCTGATCTCGTTCAACGTCACGTTCTTCCCGATGCACTTCCTCGGCCTTGCCGGCATGCCGCGCCGCTATGCCGACTACCCGATGCAATTCGCCGACTTCAACATGCTCGCATCGGTCGGGGCCTTCTTCTTCGGTTTCGCGCAGGTCTACTTCTTCCTGTTCATCGTCGTGCCGATGATGCGCGGGAAGGGCCAGCCGGCACCGCAGCAGCCGTGGGAAGGCGCCGAGGGCCTCGAGTGGGAAGTGCCGTCGCCGGCACCGTTCCACACCTTCGAGAACCCGCCGAAGCTGAACGCCTCGGCGACCAAGATCCTGGCCTGACGGAGCCTGCGATGACGCCCGAGCAAAAGAAGAGCAACCAGCGCCTGGGGCTGATCCTGGGTGCGATCGCGGTCGCGATCTTCGTCGGCTTCATCGCGAAGAGCGCACTGATCGGGATGTGAGCTCGAGCCGCTCTCCCAGTCCATGTCCGACGCTCCCAAGCCCCAGCCCGAACGCGACGCCGCACTGCGCCGCGACAACCGGCGCATGCTCGGCAAGCTCGTCGTCGTGGCGGCCGTGATGGCCGGCTTCGGTTATGCGCTGGTGCCGATCTACAACACGATCTGCTCGGCGCTCGGCGTCAATGTGCTGTCGCTGGCCGAGATCGACGTGCAAGGCGGCAAGCGCGCCGACGTCGCGAAGAACACGCAGGTCGACACGAGCCGCACGATCACGATCGAGTTCGATGCGAACTCGCGTGGCCCCTGGGAGTTCGCGCCCGAGAAGCGCTCGGTCGAGGTGCATCCGGGCGAGCTGACGACCGTGATGTACAGCTTCCGCAACGTGCAGAACCGGACCATGGCCGCGCAGGCGATCCCGAGCTATGCGCCGATGCAGGCGATGCCGTACTTCAACAAGATCGAGTGCTTCTGCTTCAACCAGTACACGCTGAAGCCGGGCGAAGCGAAGCAGTGGCCGGTCGTGTTCGTGATCGACCCCAAGCTCTCGAAAGACGTCAAGACGATCACGCTGTCGTACACCTTCTTCGAGGTCGGCGGCACGGTGCCGCCGGAGCCGGCCGGCCGCGCCGCCGCGGCGACGCTGACCGCGCCGAAGGACGCGCGATCATGAGCGGCGGCCTGCGCGAAGCGGTCAGGCGCAAGGGTTCGTTCATGCAGACGATGAAGGCGGTCGCGTGGTCGTTCTTCGGCGTGCGCAAGGGCCGCGACCTCGAGAAGGACGCGACCCAGCTGAACCCGGTGCACCTGGTCATCGCCGGCGTGGTCGGCGCGCTGCTGTTCATCCTCGTGCTGCTGTTGCTGGTGAACTGGGTGTTGGCCAGCGGCGCGGCCAAATAGCTTCAAGCAAGATTCGAAATACCGAGATTCCAGGAGAAAACATGTCGGCAGCGACTACTCACGGCAAGGCGCCTTACTACTTCGTCCCCGCACCCTCGCACTTCCCGGTGCAGGCGGCGTTCGGCCTGTTGCTGGTCATCTTCGGCGCGGGCCAGTGGGTCAACGGGCACGACTGGGCCGCCTGGGTGCTGCTGGCCGGTTTCGCGATCTGGGCCTTCGTGCTGCAGGGCTGGTTCCGCACCGCCATCGGCGAGAGCGAGGGCGGCCTGTACAGCGACCGGATCGATGTCTCGTTCCGCTGGAGCATGAGCTGGTTCATCTTCTCCGAGGTGATGTTCTTCGGCGCGTTCTTCGGCGCGCTGTTCTGGACCCGCCTGCACGCGCTGCCGAGCCTGGGCAGCCTCGAGAACGCGGTGCTCTGGCCCGACTTCCGCGCGATCTGGCCGAGCTCGGGCGTCGGCAGCACCGGTTCGCCGGCCAACATCGTGGACCCGTTCACGACGATGGGCCCGTGGCCGATCCCGACGATCAACACGCTGCTGCTGCTGAGCTCGGGCGTGACGCTGACGATCGCGCACCACGCGCTGGTGGCGAACCTCCGCATGCGCTGCATCGCGTTCATGTGGATCACGGTGCTGCTGGGCATCACCTTCCTGGGCTTCCAGATCTTCGAGTACCACCACGCGTACACCGAGCTGAACCTGAAACTCTCGTCGGGTGCCTACGGCTCGACCTTCTTCATGCTGACCGGCTTCCACGGCTTCCACGTGTTCGTCGGCATGCTGATGCTGCTGTTCATCACGATTCGCTTGATGAAGGGCCATTTCACGCCGCAGCGTCACTTCGGCTTCGAGGGGGCCGCGTGGTACTGGCACTTTGTCGACGTGGTCTGGCTCGGCCTCTACATCGTCGTGTACTGGTTGTAGTGAGCCCCTCGGCCGACGGGTACGTCGGCCGATCCCCCGAGGGGATGCGGGCCGGCTTGGGGCGGCCCGGCGCTCGGCCCGCAGCGCGCGTCACGCAACAAACGCCGCTGAACGCGGCGTTTGCTTTTGGGTCGATCACCTGCCGAGCGGGATGCCCGTCGGCTCGATCCAGCCGGCCCACCAGCTGAAGACGATGCACGCGAACAAGAGCACCGACAAGCCGACTCGCACCGCCAGCGCACGCATCATGTTGCCGGTCTTCGGCTTGCCGTCGCGGCCATCGCGCATCATGAACACGCCGGCCAGCGCGAGCGCGCCGAGGATGCCGGCGAAGGCGAATCCGATCAGGTATTTCATGCGGCTCGATTATCCGCCGCGGGGTTTCCTGCGATGGCGCTGAGCAAGAACGCGCGCGCCGCACTCGTGCTGGCCGCGGCGCTGGCCGGCGTGATCGTCACCGCGAACCTCGGCGCCTGGCAACTGCGTCGCGCGGCGCAGAAGATCGCGTTGCAGGACGCGCTCGAATCGCGCGCGCGGCTGAGCACGCTGACCGCATCCGACCTGGCACGCACGGCCGAGCAGGCCGAGCCGCAGCACTACCGCCCGGTGCACCTGCGCGGGCGCTGGCTGCCCGAGCGCAACGTGTTCCTCGAGAACCGCCAGATGGCAGGGCGCGTCGGCTTCTACCTCGTCACGCCGCTGCGGCTCGAGGAGCGCGACGATGTCGTGCTGGTGCAGCGCGGCTGGGTGCCGCGCGACCTGCGCGAGCGCACGCTGCTGCCGACGATCGCGACACCGCCCGGCATCGTCGACGTCGACGGCCACATCGCCCCGCCGCCGGCGCGGCTGTACGAGTTCGCGCCGTCGACGACGGGCGTGATCCGGCAGAATCTCGACCTCGGCGAGTTCAGGCTCGAGACCGGTCTGCTGCTCGCGCCCCTGTCGGTGCAGCAGGCCGATTCGGCAAGCGCCGCTGGCGACGGCCTGCTGCGCCAATGGCCGCGCCCCGCGGTCGATGTTCAAAAGCACTATGGCTACGCGTTCCAGTGGTTCGCGCTCGGTGCGCTGATGGCAGGTTTGTATGTCTGGTTCCAACTCGTCCGTCCCCGGCTCCAGCGCAGCGATGCCCGGCCCTGACTCGCCGCTGGGCCTCACGGTGCATTCGATGCCGGCGCCGGCGCTCGATGGCGATGCCGCGCGCCGCACGAAAAGTGGCCGGCTGAAGATGCTGCTCGTGCTCGCGGTTTGCGCGGCGCCGGTGATCGCGTCGTACCTGACCTACTTCGTGATCCGTCCCGAGGGCCGCACCAACTACAGCGAGCTGATCCAGCCGCTGCGGCCGATCCCTGCCGAGCTACCGCTGACCGACCTGCACGGCACCGCGGTGCGCGCCGAGACGCTGAAGGGCCAGTGGCTGCTCGTCGTCGTCTCGGCCGCGGCCTGCGACGCCGCCTGCGAGAAGCACCTGTGGGTGCAGCGCCAGCTGCGCGAGACGCTCGGCCGCGAGAAAGACCGCATCGACAAGGTCTGGCTGATCGACGATGCCGGCATGCCGCGGCCGCAGACCTTGCAGGGCGTCACGACGAACACCGAGGCGACGGTGCTGCGTGCACCGGCCGCCGCCATTGCACAGTGGCTGCAGCCGGCCGCCGGCCAGGCGCTCGAAGACCACCTCTACATCGTCGACCCGCTGGGCAACTGGATGATGCGGGTGCCGCCGAATCCGGAGCCGGCGAAGCTCAAGCGCGATGTCGAGAAGCTGCTGCGTGCGTCGGCCGGGTGGGATCGGGCAGGGCGTTGACCTTTTGAATGCGGCGATGAACCCCGCGCCCTACGATCTGGCGCCGCTGCTCGCGATCCTCGCGCTCGGCGCGCTGCTCGCGCTGCTGCCGTTCGCGTGGGTCTGGCGGCGCGACCGCACGAAGGGCCCGGCGGCGCGGCTGCAGGCGCTGACCGTGCTGACCCTGTTCCTGACCTTCGATCTGGTGCTGTTCGGCGCGTTCACGCGCCTGACCGATTCGGGCCTCGGCTGCCCCGATTGGCCGGGCTGCTACGCCAGCGCGAGCCCGCTCGGTGCGGGCGCGCAGATCGGCGCGGCGCAGACGGCACTGCCGAGCGGGCCTGTCACGCACCCGAAGGCCTGGATCGAGATGATCCACCGCTACCTCGCGACCGGCGTCGGTGCGCTGATTGCGCTGCTCGCGCTGCTCAGCTGGCTCGCCGCGCGCCGCCGCCATCTGCCGATCTCCCCGTGGTGGGCGACCGCGACCTTGGTCTGGGTCTGCGTGCAGGGCGCGTTCGGCGCGTTGACAGTGACGATGAAGCTGTACCCGCTGATCGTCACCGCGCACCTGCTCGGCGGGCTGGCGCTGCTGGCGCTGCTCGCGGTGCAGAAGGAGCACTACCGGCGCACGCCGCTGGCACTGCCGCCGCGCCTGTACGGCGCGGCCATCGTGCTCGCGGCGCTCAGCGTGCTGCAGATCGCGCTGGGCGGCTGGGTCAGCACCAACTACGCGGTGCTCGCCTGCCGCGACTTCCCGACCTGCCAGGGCGCCTGGTGGCCGACGATGGACTTCGAGCACGGCTTCGCGCTGCTGCGCGAGCTCGGCGCCGGCAAGGACGGCGGCTTCCTGCCGTTCGCCGCGCTGACCGCGATCCACTATATGCATCGGCTCGGCGCCTATGTCGTGTTGCTTGGGATGGCGCTGTTCGCCTGGCAGCTGCACGCGAGCGGAGCGCCGGCACTGCGCCGCTGGGCGCAGGGCGTCGCCGCGATCGCGCTGTGGCAGCTTGCGACGGGCCTCAGCAACGTCGTGCTCGGCTGGCCGCTGCTCGGCGCGGTGGCCCACACTGCGGGTGCGGCGGCGTGGGTCACGCTGCTCGCGATGCTGCTGACGCGGGCGCGCCGCACCGCGCCGGCACAGGCGCATCAGGGTCTGCCGAATCGGCCGATGCGGGCGGCTCCGTAAAATGCGCAGTCCGCACCGCCCATGACCGATACCGTCGCCCCCTCCACCGCCGCCGTCGGCAGCAGTTCGCTGCCGTCGCGCGCGCGCCAGTTCTATGCGCTGACCAAGCCGCGCGTCGTGCAGCTGATCGTGTTCTGCGCGGTGATCGGCATGCTGATGGCCGTGCCCGGCGTGCCGGACCCCAAGGTTGCCCTGGCCGCGACCGCCGGCATCTGGTTGGTCGCCGCCGCCGCGGCTGCTTTCAACTGCGTCGTCGAGCAGCGCATCGACGCCCGCATGGCGCGCACCGCGTGGCGGCCGACCGCGCGCGGCCAGCTCAGCAACGTCCAGACCCTGAGCTTCTCGGCGCTGCTGTGTGCGGCCGGCAGTGCGCTGCTGTACTTCATCGTGAACCCGCTGACGATGTGGCTGACCTTCGCGACCTTCGTCGGCTACGCGGTGATCTACACCGTGCTGCTGAAACCGATGACGCCGCAGAACATCGTGATCGGCGGTGCCTCGGGCGCGATGCCCCCGGTGCTGGGCTGGGCCGCGATCCGCGGCGATGTCGGCGCCGAGGCGCTGATCATGTGCCTGATCATCTTTCTCTGGACGCCGCCGCACTTCTGGGCCCTCGCGCTGTACCGCGCCGAGGATTACCGCAAGTCGGGCCTGCCGATGCTGCCGGTCACGCACGGGGCCGAGTTCACGCGGCTGCATGTGTTCCTGTACACGCTGGTGCTGTTCGCCGGCAGCTTGCTGCCGTTCATCCAGGGCATGAGCGGCGCGGTCTACCTCGTCGCGGCGGTGCTGCTGAACGCCGGCTTCGTCGGCTACGGGTGGAAGCTGTGGCGCTCATACTCCGACGCGCTCGCGCGCAGGACCTTCCGCTATTCGATCGTCTACCTGTCGCTGCTGTTCGCCGCGCTGCTGATCGATCACTACCTGAGGCCGATGCTGTGACCCGCTCACGCCGATCGATGTTGTTCACCACCGCCGCGCTGTGCGTGGCACTCGCCGGCTGCGACAAGCTCGGGCTGGGCGCGAAGGCCGAGCCGCCGTTCCGCGGCGCCGACATCACCGGCGCCGACTACGGCCGCGCGCTCGCGCTGCCCGACGTGAACGGCCAGCCGCGCACGCTCGGCGACTTCAAGGGCAAGGTCACGGTCGTGTTCTTCGGCTACACGCAGTGCCCCGATGTCTGCCCGACGACGATGGCCGAGCTCGCGCTGGTCAAGAAGGCGCTGGGGGCCGACGCCGACAAGCTGCAGGCGGTCTTCATCACGATCGACCCCGAGCGCGACACACCCGAGATCCTCAAGTCGTACATAGCCAGCTTCGACCCGAGCTTCGTCGCGCTGCGCGGCACGCTCGAGCAGACGCAGACGACCGCGAAGGAGTTCAAGGTCTATTTCGCCAAGGTGCCGGGCAAGACCGAGGGCAGCTACACGATGGACCATTCGGCCGGCACCTACGTCTTCGATGCGAAAGGCAACGTGAGGCTGTTCGAGCGCTACGGCGCCGGTGCCGAAGGGCTGACGGCCGACATCAAGGCGCTGCTCGCACGCGGCTGAAGCCGTCGCCGCGAGCGCCCAGCAAAACGGCCCCGAAGGGCCGTTTCTTGTCCGCAGAGACCTTTACACGCTTTCTGCCAGCGCCTTGCGCATCTTCTTCATCGCGGCGACCTCGATCTGGCGGATCCGCTCGGCGCTGACGCCGTACTCGGCCGCCAAGTCGTGCAGGGTCATGCCGCCCGAGCTGTCGTCGTTGACCTTCAGCCAGCGCTCTTCGACGATGCGCCGGCTGCGCGCGTCGAGCGCATCGAGCGCCATCGCGATGCCGTCGCCGGCGAGCCAGTCGCGGTTGCGTGCCTCCAGCACGCGCGTCGGCTCGCTCGCCTCGTCGGCCAGGTAGGCGATCGGCGCAAAGCTCTCTTCGCTGTCGTCGGTCTGCGGTTCGAGCGCGACATCGCCGCCGGACAGGCGCGTCTCCATTTCGAGCACCTCTTCGCGCTTGACGTTCAAGGTGCGCGCGAGCGTGTCGACCTCGCGTTGCGTCAGCGTGCTGCGGTGCGTGTCGATGTCGAGCGCGTCGCCCTTCAGGCTTTGCTTCATCGAGCGCAGGTTGAAGAACAGCTTGCGCTGCGCCTTGGTCGTCGCGACCTTGACCATGCGCCAGTTCTTCAGGATGTACTCGTGAATCTCGGCCTTGATCCAGTGCATCGCGTAGCTGACCAGGCGCACGCCCTGGTCGGGGTCGAAACGTTTCACGGCCTTCATCAGGCCGACATTGCCTTCCTGGATCAGGTCGCCGTGCGGCAGTCCGTAGCCGAGGTACTTGCGCGAGATCGAGACGACCAGGCGCAGGTGCGACAGCACGAGCTTTCCGGCGGCTTCGAGGTCGCCGGTGGCACGCAGGCGGGTCGCGTACGCGACCTCTTCCTCGTGCGTCAAAAGCGGCACGCGGTTCGCGGCGGTGATGTAGGCGTCGAGATTGCCCAGGGACGGCACCAGCGCCCAGGGGTCGCGCAGGGTCAGAGCAGCAGCAGGGGTTGTGTTCATGGAGAAATCAGACACTCCGAACTCCTTTCAAGTTCCGCGCATATTAGCACTCGATGTCCGGGAGTGCTGATTGCGATCTCCTATCGCCGGGATTGCCTGACTCCGCGCAAAACATCAAGATTCGTAAAGCCTTGCTAGTGAGCGAGCGCTGACAAATGTGGGCTCGATACGGCGCGTGGGCGACGTGCCCGACGGAGCCGGCGTGCGGCTAAAGTGCCTGCATGAACGCCCTCCCCGAAGCGCCCGATGCGCACCGGCAGACCGACCCGGCCGCCGACCCCGATCCGGCCGAAAGCGCCGAATGGCGCGATGCGTTCAGTGCGCTGCTCGCCGCGCACGGACCGCAGCGCGCGCGCCAGATCCTCGACGAGCTGGCGCAGCTCGCGCGCCAGCAGCGCATCGGCTGGGCGCCCGAGCTCTCGACGCCCTATGTCAACACGGTCGCGGTCGACGCGCAGCCAGCGTTTCCGGGCGACCTCGCGCTCGAGGAGCGGCTGGCGTCGCTGATGCGCTGGAACGCGCTCGCGATGGTGGTGCGCGCGAACCATTCGTACGGCGAGCTCGGCGGCCACATCGCCAGCTACGCGAGCGCCGCCGATCTGTTCGAGGCCGGCTTCAACCACTTCTTCCACGCGCGCAGCGCGGCGCATGGCGGCGACCTGGTCTTCTTCCAGCCGCACAGCGCGCCCGGCGTCTATGCGCGAGCGTTTCTCGAAGGCCGGCTCGGCGAGGACGACCTGGCGCACTACCGCCAGGAGCTCAGCGCTTCGGCCGCGCACGGCGGCCGCGGGGCGCGTGGCCTGAGCAGCTACCCGCATCCGTACCTGATGCCCGACTTCTGGCAGTTCCCGACCGGCTCCATGGGCATCGGCCCGATCAGCTCGATCTACCACGCGCGTTTTATGCGCTACCTGACGCACCGCCGCCTGCTCGACTGCGCCGAACGGAAAGTCTGGGGCGTGTTCGGCGACGGCGAGATGGACGAGCCCGAATCGATGAGCGCGCTGACGCTGGCCGCACGCGAGAAGCTCGACAACCTCGTCTGGGTCGTCAACTGCAACCTGCAGCGCCTGGACGGCCCGGTGCGCGGCAACGGCCGCATCATCGACGAGCTCGAGAAGCTCTTCGCCGGCGCCGGCTGGAACGTCATCAAGCTGGTCTGGGGCAGCGACTGGGATGGCCTGTTCGCGCGCGACACCGGTGGCGCGCTCGCGCGCGCTTTCGCGAACACCGTCGACGGCCAGATGCAGACCTTCGCCGCGAAGGACGGCCGCTACAACCGCGACAACTTCTTCGGCCAGAACGAAGCCTTGCAGCGCCTCGCGCAAGGCATGACCGACGAGCAGATCGACCGGCTCAAGCGCGGCGGCCATGATCTCGTGAAGATCCACGCCTCCTACGCCGCGGCCGCCGCGCACCGCGGCCGGCCGAGCGTGATCCTGGCCCACACGAAGAAGGGCTACGGCATGGGCAGCGCCGGCCAGGGACGCATGACGACGCATTCGCAGAAAAAGTTCGAGAGCGTCGACCTGATCGAATTTCGCAACCGCTTCAACCTGCCGCTGACGGACGAACAGGCGACCTCGCTCGCGTTCTACCGCCCCGCCGACGACAGCGCCGAGATGCGCTACCTCAAGGCGCGCCGCGCCGCGCTCGGCGGCTCGCTGCCATGCCGCGAGACGGCCTGCGCGCCGGTCGCGGTGCCGGCGCTCGGCGCCTACGCCGACTTCGCCGTCAACGCCGCGGGCAAGGAGATGAGCACGACGATGGCCTTCGTGCGCCTGCTCGCCAACCTGCTGAAAGACGCGACGCTCGGCCCGCGCGTCGTGCCGATCGTCGCCGACGAGGCGCGCACCTTCGGGATGGCGAACCTGTTCAAGCAGGTCGGCATCTATTCGAGCGTCGGCCAGCGCTACGCGCCGGAAGACATCGGCTCGGTGCTCAGCTACCGCGAGGCGACCGACGGCCAGATCCTCGAGGAAGGCATCAGCGAGGCCGGCGCGATCGCGAGCTGGACGGCCGCGGCGACGAGCTACAGCGTGCACGGCCTGGCGATGCTGCCGTTCTACATCTACTACTCGATGTTCGGCTTCCAGCGCGTCGGCGACCAGATCTGGGCCGCCGCCGACCAGCGCGCCCGCGGCTTCCTGCTGGGGGCAACCTCGGGTCGCACGACGCTCGGCGGCGAAGGGTTGCAGCACCAGGACGGCACGAGCCACCTGGTCGCCGCGACGATCCCGAACTGCAAGGCCTACGACCCGGCGTTCGCCGGCGAGATGGCGGTGATCGTCGATGCCGGCATCCGCGCGATGCTGGTCGAGCAGCAGGACGTCTTCTACTACGTCACGCTGATGAACGAGAACTACGCGCAGCCGAGCCTGCCGGCCGAGCACCACGCCGACGTGCTGCGCGGCTGCTATCGCTACGACGGATGGAAGGGCGAAAGCGGCGCGCCGCCGAGCGGGCCGGCGCTGACGCTGCTCGGCTCCGGCGCGATCCTGATCGAGGTCGCGCGCGCCGCGCGGCAGCTCGCCGGCGAAGGCTTCGCGGTCGAGGTCTTCAGCGTCACGAGCTGGAGCGAGCTCGCGCGCGACGGCCGCGCCTGGCAGGCAGCCGCGCTGCGCGACGATGCGACGCTGGTCGGCGAGGCCGCCGCGCTGCCGTTCATCGCGCAGCAACTCGCGCGCAGCGCCGGCCCGATCATCGCGACGACCGACTACGTGTGCGCGCTGCCTGAAAGCGTGCGCGCGTTCCTGCCCGCGGGCCGCCGCTACCTGACGCTCGGCACCGACGGCTTCGGCCGCAGCGACACGCGAGCGCAACTGCGCGCGTTCTTCGGCGTCGATGCGGCCGCGATCGTGCGCGCCGCGAAGGCCCTGACGAGCGCTCGGCACTGACGCCGCCCGCGTGGCGTGGTGGTGGACAATCGCGCCTCCGTTTGCCCGGCCGAATGGCGCCGGGCGCATCCAGACAAGAGGCCTCTTTGCTCAAGAACCTGATCGTGTACCGCATCGGCCCGGGCTGGGCCGCCAACAGCGCCGAGCTCGAAGCCGGCCTCGACAAGATGATCTTCGTGGAGTGCGGGCCGACGCAGCCGCTCGCCGCCGGCTGGGCGCCGCCGCGCGGCCAGGCGCACGGCCCGCTGGTCGAATCGATTGCCGGTCAATGGCTGATGAAGCTCGTGATCGAGCAGCGCGTGCTGCCGTCGGCGGTGATCAAGCGCCGCGTCGATGCGCGCGCCGCGCAGATCGAGCAGGCCACCGGCCGCAAGCCCGGCAAGAAGCAGACGAAGGAACTGAAGGACGAGGTCGTCCTCGAGCTGCTGCCGCAGGCCTTCACGAAGCAGGCCGCGATCAAGGTCTGGCTGAACCCGAAAGACCGCCTGCTGATGATCGATGCGAGCAGCCCGGCGAAGGCCGACGAGGTCGTCACGCAGCTGGTCAAGGCGCTGGCCGGTCTGGCACTGACGCCGCTGCACACCGCGCAGTCGCCGGCCGCGGCGATGTCGGAATGGCTGACGACCGGCGAGGCGCCGGCCGGTTTCAGCATCGACCGCGAATGCGAGCTGAAATCGGCCGACGAGAGCAAGTCGGCGGTGCGCTACGCGCGCCATGCGCTCGACATCGACGAGGTGCGCCAGCACATTGCCGCCGGCAAGCTGCCGACGCAGCTCGCGCTGACCTGGCAGGGCCGCGTTTCATTGCTGCTGACCGAGGCGATGCAGGTCAAGAAGATCGCGTTCCTCGAAGGTGTGTTCGAGGGCGCGGGCAAGCCGGCCAAGGACGAAGCCTTCGACGCCGATGCTGCGATCGCGACCGGCGAGCTCGGCAAGCTGATCCCCGACCTGATCGACGCGCTCGGCGGCGAGCACCAGCCGGGCGTGCCGGCGCTCGCGGCCTGAGGCGTCCGCGGCGCAGGGTTCGTCGGCACCGACCATGAGCCTGGCCCGCCGCGAGTTCCTGCAGCTGCTGGCGTACGCGTCGGCGGCCGGCCTGGCGCTCGATGGCCGCGGCGTGCTCGCGGCTGAACCCACAACCGCGCAGCGTCTGTACGACGTGCCGAGCTTCGGCAACGTCAGCCTGCTGCACTTCACCGACTGCCACGCGCAGCTGCTGCCGTCGTACTTTCGCGAGCCGAGCGTGAACCTCGGCGTCGGCGCCGCGGCGGGCCAGGCGCCGCACCTGGTCGGCGAGCATCTGCTGAGGGCCTTCGGCATCGCGCCGCACAGCGCGCAGGCGCACGCGTTCACCTGCCTCGATTTCACGCAGGCGGCACGCACCTATGGCCGCGTCGGCGGCTTCGCGCACATCGCGACGCTCGTCAAGCGGCTGCGCGCGTCGCGCCCGAATGCGCTGCTGCTCGACGGCGGCGACACCTGGCAAGGCTCGGCGACCGCGCTGTGGACGAAGGGCCAGGACATGGTCGACGCCTGCAAGCTGCTCGGTGTCGACGTGATGAGCTCGCACTGGGAGCACACGCTGGGCGCCGCGCGCGTGCAGTCGATCGTCGCGACCGATTTCAAGGACCGCATCGCGTTCGTCGCGCAGAACATCAAGACCGCCGATTTCGGCGACCCGGTGTTCGCGCCGTACGTGATGCGCGTGCTCGGCGGCGTGCCGGTCGCCGTGATCGGCCAGGCCTTCCCGTACACGCCGATCGCGAACCCGCGCCACTTCGTGCCCGACTGGACCTTCGGCATCCAGGAAGAGAACCTGCAGAAGCTCATCATCGAAGCGCGCGCGAAGGGCGCACAGCTCGTGGTGCTGCTGTCGCACAACGGCATGGACGTCGACCTCAAACTCGCGCGCCGCATCACCGGCCTCGATGCGATCCTCGGCGGTCACACGCACGACGGCGTGCCGGCGCCGGTGATCGTGAAGAACGCGTCGGGCCAGACGCTGGTGACCAACGCCGGCTCGAACGGCAAGTTCCTCGCGGTGCTCGATGTCGACGTGCAGGGCGGCCGGATGCGCGACTTCCGCTACCGCCTGCTGCCGGTGTTCGCGAACCTGCTGCCGGCCGATGCCGCGATGCAGGCCCACATCGACAGCGCTCGTGCGCCGTTCCAGGCCCGGCTCGACGAGCAACTCGCGGTCACCGAGGGGCTGCTGTACCGGCGCGGCAATTTCAACGGCAGCTGGGATCAGCTGATCATCGACGCGCTGATGCAGGTCAAGGGCGCCGAGATCGCGTTCTCGCCGGGCTTCCGCTGGGGCACGACCTTGCTGCCGGGCCAGCCGATCACGCGCGAGCTGATGATGGACCAGCTCGCGATCACGTACCCGACGAGCACGCTGGCAGAGATCAGCGGCGCGACGATCAAGTCGATCCTCGAAGACGTCGCCGACAACCTGTTCAACCCCGATCCGTACTACCAGCAGGGCGGCGACATGGTGCGCGTCGGCGGGCTCGAGTACAGCTGCACGCCGAATGCGCGGGCCGGCGCGCGCATCTCGAACCTGCGCCTGAAGGGCCGGCCGCTCGCGGCCGACAAGCTCTACAAGGTGGCCGGCTGGGCGCCGGTCGCCGAGGGGGTCACCGGCGAGCCGATCTGGGACATCGTCGAGACCTGGTTGCGCGATCGGAAGGTCGTCCAGTCGCGCATGCCGTCCCGGCCCGCGCTGATCGGCGTGCAGGGCAACGCCGGGCTCGACGCCTCGGCCTGAGTGCTCAACCGAATTTTGTGTCGACCCGCTCGAGCAGGTCGTCGACGATGCTCAGCAATTCGGAGACGCTGACCGGTTTCGTCAGGTAGTGCGAGCAGCCCGCCTCGAACGCAGCGGCGATCTGCTGTGCGAGCGCATCGGCCGAGACCACGACGATCGGGATGTCGCGCGTGTACGGGTCCTGCTTCAGATGACGCAGCAGCTCCATGCCGTTGATGTCGGGCAGGTGCATGTCGAGCAGGATCAGGTCGGGCCGCTGGGCGCGGATCGCCGCGAGGCCGTCGAGGCCGGTCACCGAGATCTGCATCTCCACCTGCGGGCGCTGCGCGAGGATGCCGCGCATCACCTCGACGTTGGTCTCGTTGTCCTCGACGTAGTGGACGAGCCGCCGGTGGTATTCGGCCGCGGTCGGCGCGAGCGCATCGAGATCGGAGCGCACGGTGTCGGGGTCGATGGAGCAGGGCAGCGTCAGGATGAAGGCCGAGCCCTGGCCGGCGACGCTGCGCGCGCGCAGCGAGCCGCCCATCAGCTCGGCCAGGCGCTGGCTGATCACCAGGCCGATTCCGGTGCCCTGCTGCACCGAGCGTTCGCGGCCCAGGCGGTTGAAGGGCTGGAACAGCTCGGCCAGCTGCTCGCTCGTCATGCCCAGGCCGGTGTCGGTCACGACCATCTCGACCGCGTCGGTGCCGACGAGCCGGCTCGTGATGTGGATCTGCCCGCCTTCGGTGTTGTACTTGACCGCGTTGCTCAGCAGGTTCGTCAGGATCTGCTTCACGCGCGTCGAGTCGCCGAGCACGGTCGCGGTGCCGGGCGCCAGCGCCTGCGAGACCGCGATCCGGCGGCTGTGCGCCTCGCCTTCGACCATTGCGATCGTCGCGTCGAGCAGCTCGGTCAGGTTCAGCGTCTCGATCTGCAGCCGCAGGTTGCCCGATTCGATGCGCGAGAGGTCGAGCACGTCGTTGATCATCTCGAGCAGGTGCCAGCCGGCCTGCTGGATCTGCGTCACCCACGGGCGCTGCGCGTCGGTCAGCGGGTGCCGCGGGTCGAGCTCGAGCAGCTGCGCGAAGCCGAGCATCGCGTTCAGCGGCGTGCGCAGCTCATGGCTCATGCGCGACAGGAACTCGCTCTTCGCGCGGTTCGAAGCCTCGGCGGCCTCGCGCGCGCGCTCGGCCTCCTCGAGGCGGAGGTGCTCGGTGATGTCCTCGACCACGCCGACGATGCTGCGCGGCCGCGCGTTCGCATCGCGCAGCAGCGAGACGGTGGCCTGCACCCACACGGTCGCGCCGTGCTTCGCGATGTAGCGCTTGTGGCGACGGTACATCGGGATCTCGCCGCGCACCAGCTGCGCCATCAGCTCGACGTCCTGCAGCATGTCCTCGGGGTGCGTGTAGTCGGACAGGCTCATGCGCAGCAGCTCGTCGGCGCTGTAGCCGGTGAGCTCGCAGAAGCGCGGGTTGGCCTGCTTCACGTTGCCACGCAGGTCGGTGTAGATCACGCCGATCGGCACGTTGTTCAGGATGTTGCGAAAGCGTTGCTCGCTCTCGCGCAGTGCACTCTCCGCGGCCTCGCGCTCGTGCACCTCGGCCTGCAGCGCCGCGGTGCGTTCGCGCACCGCCGTCTCGATGCGTCGCGTGCGGCCGGTCACCGTCAGCAGGAAGCCGCCGAGCACCGAGGTCGACAGCAGGCCGACCAGCGCGAACAGCCAGACGTCGGCGCTGTGCACCTTCGGCAGTATCCCCGGCGCCGGGGTCACGCGCACCTCCCATTGCCGGCCCGCATAGGGCAGCGCGCGCACGAGCTGCATCCGGGTCTTGGGCGGTGCCTCGCAGCCCGGCGCGCCGGCGAGGCGCCGCGGTGCTGCGCCCGGGCTCACGTCGAGCAGGCACAGCATCAGGTAAGGCGGCAGCTGCGGTGCAAGCGCCTTCAGCTGATCGTCCATGCGCAGCACCACCGAGACGGTGCCGCGCATCGCGGCGGCGCGCTGCGCTTCGGTCGGTACGCGCGGCACGTAGACGGCCTGGTAGATCACGACCCCGAGCTGGTTCTCGTTCGCCGCCTGCTGCGTGAGTCGGAAGCCGGCGCTCGCCGCGGGCCGCCCGGTGTCGCGCGTCGTCTGGACCGCGGCGCGCGCCGGCGCGACCGACATCACGTTGACGCCGACCGCACCGGTGTTGCCGACGAGCGGCTCGATGTAGCGAATCGCCAGCATGTCGTCACCGGGCTCGAAGTTCGCGTCGCGGCGATCGAACACCTTGAAATGCTCCATGCCGGGTTCGGCCCGCACCTTCGCTTCGAACGCGGGCAGCTCGGCGCGCTGTACGCGCTCGGTCCAGGTCATCGCCTGCAGGCGGCCGGGCGCGAGCCAGGCGCGCGTGGCCAGACGCATCTCGGCGGCGTTGACGTCTTCGGAGGCGACGAAGACGCCGTTCAGCGCCTCCAGTGCCTGCAGCGGTTCACGCAGCTGGGCGCCGAGTGCCTGCACCGCATTCGTGGCGTCGTGGTCGAAGGCGGTCTGCACCCGCTCGCTGTTCCACTGCACGATCTGGCGAATGCCCAGGCCGAGCAGCAGCGTCACCAGCACCAGCGTCAACCCGACGCTCAGGCGGCGCGGCGCCCAGGCGTCGCGCGGCCGGCCGAGCAGTGTCAGCACGATCGGCGTCGCGATCAGCACGCCGAGCAGGTCGCCGAGCCACCAGGTCGCCCAGCTGAACGGCAGATCGGCGCTCGCCACGGTGCCGGCGAGCCACAGCGCGAGGTTCGCGATGAACGGGTTGACCAGGCACGAGACGGCGCCAGCGATCAGGAAGGCGCCGATGTCGCGCGGCTCGGAGAGCGTCAGCGGCTGCTGCACGTAGCGTTTGACCAGCAGCGCGCCGACGAAGGCCTGCAGCGTCGCACCGAGCGCGATCGCCAGCGGTACCGGCAGCATCGCCACGCCGAATGGCCGGGCCTGCAGCGCCACGGCCAGGTTGACACACAGCGAACCGAGCGCGATCGCCGGCAGCATGCGCCAACCGAAGATCAGCGTGCAGGCGAGCGCGACGCCGGCGGCCGGGTACAGCGGGGTCGAGTAGCCGGGCGGGATCGCCAGCGGCAGCGCCGCGATGCCCGCCAGCGCGTAGCCCAGCGCGGTCAGCGCGAAGGCGGCCGTCCAGTGCAGCGTCTTGTCGGTGGGCGTGGTGATGGCCAAGCGTCGGGCCCAAGGCCGGTGTCAGAGAGCCCGATTCTGCGCGGCCCGCGGCGCCAGCGCGGCGCCTCGGTCGGCAATTCGTTGAAACAATTCGCCGTCCGTGGCGCGGCCTACACGTTGAACAGGAAGTTCAGGACGTCGCCGTCCTTCACGACGTAGTCCTTGCCTTCGGCGCGCATCTTGCCGGCGTCCTTCGCGCCTTGTTCGCCCTTGAACGCGATGAAGTCGGCGAACGCGATCGTCTGCGCGCGGATGAAGCCGCGCTCGAAGTCGGTGTGGATCACACCGGCCGCCTGCGGCGCGGTGTCGCCGACATGGATCGTCCACGCCCGCACTTCCTTGACGCCGGCGGTGAAGTAGGTCTGCAGGCCGAGCAGCGTGTAGGCGGCGCGGATCAGCCGGTTCAGCCCGGGCTCGGTCTGGCCCATCTCGGACAGGAACATCAGCCGGTCTTCATCGCTCATCTCCGAGAGCTCGGCCTCGGTCTTCGCGCAGATCGCGACGACCGGCGCGCCCTGGCCCTGCGCGTAGGCGCGCAGCTTGTCGAGGTACGGGTTGTTCTCGAAGCCGTTCTCGTCGACGTTGCCGACGAACATCGCCGGCTTCGCGGTGATCAGGCACAGCGGCTTGACGAGCGCGACCTCCTCCTTGCCGAACGCGATCGTGCGCACCGGCTTGCCTTCGTTCAGCGCGGCCATGCACTTGGTCAGCACGTCGACGATCTTCTGCGCTTCCTTGTCGCCTGAGCGCGCGACCTTGCTGTAGCGGTGCAGGCCTTTCTCGACCGTGCCCATGTCGGCCAGGCACAGCTCGGTCTGGATCACCTCGATGTCGGAGATCGGATCGACCTTGCCGGCGACGTGGATCACGTTCTCGTCGTCGAAGCAGCGCACGACGTTGACGATCGCATCGGTCTCGCGGATGTGCGCGAGGAACTGGTTGCCCAGGCCCTCGCCCTTCGAGGCGCCGGCGACGAGCCCGGCGATGTCGACGAACTCGACGATCGCCGGCACGATGCGCTCCGGCTTGACGATCTTCGCCAGCTCGTCGAGACGCGGGTCGGGCAGCTCGACGATGCCGACATTCGGCTCGATCGTGCAGAACGGATAGTTCTCGGCCGCGATGCCGGCCTTCGTCAGCGCATTGAACAGGGTGGACTTGCCGACGTTGGGCAAGCCCACGATGCCGCATTTCAAACTCATTGGGGGTCTTTCAGGCTTTTCGGGCGAAAGGCGGATTTTAGGCGACCGACCTACACTCGCCGGAACGCCTTGCCGGAGTGCCCTTCATGCCCGAACTTCAGACGCTGAAACCCCACGAGAAAGACCTGGGCGGCGGCTTCCTGGTCCGCCGGTCGCTGCCGTCCTCGCTGCGCCAGGCCGTCGGCCCGTTCGTGTTCTTCGACCACTTCGGACCGATCACCGCGCACCCGGGCGACAACCACGACGTTCGGCCGCATCCGCACATCGGCCTGGCGACCGTGACCTACCTGTTCGAGGGCGCGATGATGCACCGCGACTCGACCGGCGTCGTGCAGCGCATCGAGCCCGGCGCGATCAACCTGATGACCGCCGGCCGCGGCATCGTGCACTCGGAGCGCACGCCGAAGGAACTCCTCGGCGTCGAGCGCCGCAGTCATGGCTTGCAGCTGTGGCTCGCGGTGCCGGCCGAGCGCGAGGAAGACCGGCCCGGCTTCCAGCATGTGCCGGGCGCCGAGATCCCGGCGCGCGAGGTCGATGGCGTGCTCGTGCGCGTGCTGATCGGCAGCGCGTTCGGCTTGAGCTCGCCGGTGCGCACGCTGTCGCCGACGCTGTACCTGGATCTGAACTTCGCGGTCGCGTCGGGCGCGACGCTGAAGGTTCCCGATGCCGCCGAGGAGCGCGCGCTGTACAGCGTCGACCATGACTTCGAGCTCGACGGCGAGCGGGTGCCGGCGTTCACGATGGTTGTGCTCGAACCCGGCAGCGAGCCGGTGCTGAGCGCGCCGCGCGGCGGCCGCATCGTGCTGGTCGGCGGCATGCCGCTGGGCAACCGCTTCATGGTCTGGAACTTCGTCTCCAGCCGCAAGGAACGCATCGTGCAGGCCCAGGATGACTGGGAGGCGCAGCGTTTCGAGCGCGTCCCCGGCGAGACCGAATTCATCCCGCTGCCGCCGCGGCGCCCCTGACGTGGGCGGTACCGACCTGACCCACGAGGAACGCTGGTGCGCCGAGCGCGCCGTCGATGTCGCCGCCTGCGTCGACCGGCTCGCGCCCGAGCACGGCCGCATCGGCGAGCGGCCGGCCTGGTTCGCGATGCCGTACGCGAGCCTGTGGGCGGTCGAGAGCGCGCACCGGCCCGAATGGATCGGCTGGTGGGTCATCGCCGGCGATCTGCCGACCGATGCGCTCGCCGCGCACGACCTGCCGACCCCGCGCGACGCGATGCGCGCGTTCGGCAAGCGCTGGGTGCTGCACGGCGAATCGCTCGACCGCGGCGATGTGCCGCCCGCCTGGGCCCATCTGCCGGACGATGCGCTGCCCAAGCTCGCTGCGCAGCTCAAGAGGCGCGGCGCGGCGCTGCAGGTCTGGGCCGAGGATGCCGCGGCGTGGCCGGACGACGACACGGCGGATTGACGGTCAGTGAGCGACGCGCCATCACCCTACCTGCGCGAGGAGCTCGACGCGCTGTCGCTGCAGTTCTCGAGCTCCGCGATCCAGAGCCGCATGCAGCTCCGGCGGCCGGACGCGCTGACCCTCGAGTACACGCGCACGATGATGGGCTGGATGATGTTTCGCCCCGCGGCCGAACGCCTCGCGCTGATCGGTCTGGGCGGCGGATCGATCGTGAAGTTCTGCCACCGGCACCTGCCGCGCGTCTCGTTGCTCGCGGTGGAGATCGACCCGCGCGTGATCGCGCTGCGCGATGCGTTCCAGGTACCGCCCGACGATGCGCGCCTGCGCGTGATCGAAGACGACGGCGCCCGCTTCGTCGCGCAGACCGACGCACGCTTCGAGGTGCTGATGGTCGATGCGTTCGACGCCGACGGCATGCCGGCCGCGCTCGGCACGCAGCGCTTCTACGACGACTGCCTCGATGCGCTGACGCCCGACGGCCTGCTGGTCGCGAACCTGCACGCCGGGCACCCGCAGCTGGCGTTGCACCTCGATCGCATCGGCCGCAGTTTCGGCCAGCGCGTGCTGCGCGTCGACGACCGCGACGGCAGCAACTGTGTCGTGTTCGCCGCCAAGGGCCCGCGCCTCGCGCGTGCCGGCAACGCAGCGCTGCGCCGGCCCGCGGCGCTCGCGGAGGCGCCGTGGCGCGAGCTGCGCGGTGCGTTCTCGCGCATCGCGAGCGCCCTCGCCGACAATCCCGGCCCATGACGACCCGAGACACCGGCCTCTTCACCGCCCTCGACGGTGCCGCGCGCTGCCGCTGGTGCCAGGCGAGCGAGGTCTACCAGCGCTACCACGACGAGGAATGGGGCTTCCCGGTCACCGACGACCGGCGCCTGTTCGAGAAGCTGTGCCTCGAGGGCTTTCAGGCCGGCCTGAGCTGGCTCACGATCCTGAACAAGCGCGAAGCGTTCCGCCGCGGGTTCGCGAACTTCGATGCCGAGCAGGTCGCGCGTTTCAAGGAGGTCGACGTGCTGCGCCTGCTCGGCGACGCCGGCATCGTTCGGCACCGCGGCAAGATCGAGTCGACGATCAACAATGCGAAGCGCGTGATCGAACTGAGGCGCGAGTTCGGCTCGCTCGCCGCGTATGCGTGGGGCTTCGAACCCGCGGCGCGCACACGGCCGAAGAAGATGACGCCCGCCGCGCTGCGCGCGCTGACGAGCTCGCCCGAGTCGCTCGCGATGTCGAAAGACCTGAAGAAGCGCGGCTGGAGCTTCGTCGGCCCGACCACCGTCTACGCGTTCATGCAGGCGATGGGGCTGGTCAACGACCACTTCGAAGGTTGCCACGTGCGCGCCGGCGCACTGCAGGCGCGCGGGCAGCTGCCGCCGCGCGGCGCCTGACGACGCGGCGCGTCAGGCCGTCCGGCTCGCCGCCGCACGCGCGGCGCGCGTCAGCATCAGCACGTTGCCGGCCACCGCGAGCGCGGCGCCGGCGAGTGTCAGCGCATCGGGCCGGAAGCGCTCGAACGCCATCGAGATCACGAGCGCGAGCAGTGGCGTCATCACACCGATGCTGCCGGTCGGCCCGGGGCCGATGCGCTGTTGCAGCGTCAGAAAGCACGCGAAGGTCAGCACCGAACCGGCCAGCGCCAGGTACAGCAGCGAGGCCCACCACGCGGCCTCCGCCGGCGGCACGAACGACAGCCCCTGGCTGAACGCGATTGCCGCGCACAGCAGCGCGCCGTAGACCATGCCGAACCCGAGCGCCGGCCAGAACGGCAGACCGTTCGCGCGATTGCGGCTCGCGGTCAGGCTGCCGACGGTGGACAGCAGCACCGACGCGAGCGTGAAGATCGCGCCGAGCGCCGCGCCGCTGCGGCCCGCGGCGCGGCCGAACTCGGGCCAGAAGATCAGCGCGACGCCGGCGACGCCGAGCAGCCCGCCGATCACGAAGCGCGGCGTCACCCGCGTGCCGAAGAGCAGCCGCGCGCCGAGGCCGCTGGCCAGCGGCGAGGCCGAGTAGCCGACCGCGACCAGGCCGGACACGACGAAGCGTTCGGCGTGATAGACGCAGACGTACGAGACGCCGTAGAGGAACCCGCCCTGCAGTGCCAGCAGCGCGTGCTCGCGCAGCCCGAAGCGCAGCGGCAGCCCGCGCCAGCGGCACATCGCCAGCACCACCGCGCCGGCCAGCCCGAAGCGGTATGCGACGCCGACTTCGGGCGCCACAGGGCCGATCTGGAACGTGATCGCGTACCAGGTCGTGCCCCAGGTGAGCACGCAGATCGCCAGCAGCTGCCAGTTCTTCAGTCGCTGCATCAATCGAACTTGAACGTCGCGCGGCCGGCCATGCCGACGCGCAGCACACGCTCGACGCCTTCGACGATCACCGCGTTCATCCCGAACGTGACCCGGCCCTCGAGCCGCGCGTCGGCGCGGTAGCCGGCGAGCGTGTCGGCGACCGCATGGCCGGTCTGCGCGGTCAGCGGGTCGACGTCGGGGATCGTGCAGCGCCCGCAGGGCTTCACGAGCCGCAGGCGCACCGGGCCCGCGTCGGTCTCGAACACGATCTCGTCGAGCGCGTCCTCGCCGTGCGCGTCGAGGCCGTCGAGCACGAGGTTCGGGCGGAAGCGCGTCATCGTCACGTCGGCCAGGCCTTGCGCCTGCAGGCGGCGGTTCAGCTCGGCGAGCGCCGCGACCGAGGTCACGAGGATCGGAAAGCCGTCCGCGAACGCGCTCTCGGCCTCGAACGTGCCGGTCCAGCGGCGATCCGCCAGCCGCCTTTGCTCGGGGTCGAAGCGCACCAGACGCAAAGGAAATTTGACCCCCGAGACGCCTTCGGCGTCGCCCCCCCGGGGGGGTGTGTCCGCCTTGGGGCGGCCCGCCGGCGGACCGCCGAGAAAATCGCTGAACCACTGCGCGCACAGGTCACCCATGTCGTAGGCGGCGACCTCGTCCTTCCAGACCGTCACGCGCATCGGCGTCTCGACCCGATCGAGCGCGACATGCAGCGCCAGCATGCCGGGCGCGCGCAGCACCATCTCGCTGGTCTTCAGCGTCGGCTGCACCAGCGCCATGCGCGGCAGTTCGCGCTGCGTGACGAACCGGCCCGCGGGGTCGACCAGCATCCACGCGCGGTCGAACTCGATGCCGGTCTCGATCACCAGCGCTTCGTTCAGCGCGATGCCGGCGCAGGACTTGATCGGGTACACATGCAGCGCCGCGATGCGCAACGCCTGCGTCGCCTGATCGTCGTCGTTCCCGCCTTCCAGCTGCCCTGCGACACCGTTCATCCGAGTTGATCCCCAAGCGGCGAAAAAGGAGGCGATTGTGCCCCGGGCGGCTGACGGGCGATCCCTACAATCGCCCGCCATGGACAGCTTCGACGTGCAAGTGCTCGGTGCCGGCATCGTCGGGCGCAGCCTCGCGCTGGCGCTCGCGCGTGCCGGGCTGCGCGTCGCGCTGCGGCCCGAGGGCGCGCGCGCACCGGCCGGCGACGATGTGCGCGCCTATGCGCTGAACGCCGCGTCGGTCGAACTGCTGCGCGGCCTGAAGGTCTGGGAGGCGCTGCCGGCGCATGCCGCGACACCGGTGCTCGACATGCACGTGCAGGGCGACGCGCACCATGCGGCGATCGATTTCTCGGCCTGGCGCCAGCACGTCAGCGCGCTCGCGTGGATCACCGACGCCGCCGTGCTCGAGCGCGAGCTCGCCGCGGCGATCCGCTTCGCGCCGCACGTCACGGTCATCGACGGCGATCGCCCGGTCTACGCGCCGCTGACCGCGCTGTGCGAAGGCAAGGCCTCGGCGACGCGCGCGGCGCTCGGCGTCGCGTTCGAACGCGTCGAGTACGGCCATCAGGCGATCGCCGCGCGGCTCACGAGCTCGCGCGCGCACCAGGGGATCGCGCGGCAGTGGTTCCGCGCGCCCGACGTGCTCGCGCTGCTGCCGTTCGACACGCCGCAGCCCGGGCACTCGTTCGCGCTGGTCTGGTCGCTGCCGAACGCGCGCGCGACCGAATTGCTGGCGCTCGATCCGGCGGCGTTCGAGCAGCAGCTGATGCTCGCCACCGGCGGCGCGGCCGGCGCGCTGACGCTGGCCTCCGAGCGCGCCGCGTGGCCGCTGATGCTGGCGAACGCGGGCGCCTGGTGCGGCCCCGGCTGGGTGCTGCTCGGCGACGCCGCGCACGTGGTGCATCCGCTCGCCGGGCAGGGCCTGAACCTCGGCCTCGCCGACGTGGCCGCGCTCGTCCAGGTGATCGAGCAACGCGAACCCTGGCGCGCGCTCGGCGACGAGAAGCTGCTGCGCCGTTATGCGCGCGAGCGCGTGGCAAAGACCTGGGCGATGGGCCAGCTCACCGACGGCCTGCTGCGGCTTTTCTCGAACGACGCGCCCGCGGTTCGGGAACTTCGCAACCGCGGCCTGACTCTGGTGAATGGCATCTCCCCGCTGAAGCGCTGGCTGACCGCGCGGGCGTTGAACTCCTGAATTCCCGATACCCCGATACCCCGAACTCCTGACCGAGGGACCGACATGAAAACCCTGCTGCTGCGCTCGACCATCGCGCTGGCCCTGACCGCGGGCCTCGCTCACGCGGCCTTCGCGCAAGAGGCGCTGATCCGCAAGAACCTGGCCGAGCGGCTGCCCGATTTCCCGAAGATCGACGAGGTCAACAAGACGCCGATCCCCGGGCTGTACGAGGTCCGGATCGGCACCGAGATCGTCTACACCGACGAGCGCGGCGATCACGTGATCCAGGGCAACATCATCGAGACGAAGACGCGCCACGACGTGACCCAGGCGCGCATCGACAAGCTCACCGCGATCGATTTCGCAGCGCTGCCGCTGAAGGACGCGATCGTCTGGAAGCAGGGCACCGGCGCACGCAAGATCGTCGTCTTCGCCGACCCGAACTGCGGCTACTGCAAGAAGTTCGAGACCGAGATGCAGCAGGTCAAGGACGTGACGGTCTACACCTTCCTGTATCCGATCCTCGGCGGCGATTCGCCCGACAAGGCGAAGAACATCTGGTGCGCGAAGGACAACAGCGCCGTCTGGCGCGACTGGATGATCAAGGGCGCCGCCGCGCCGCGCAGCATGGGCAGCTGCGATACGTCGGCGCTGGAGCGCAATGTCGCGCTGGGCAAGAAGTACCGCGTCAACGGCACGCCGGCGCTGGTGTTCGAAGACGGCAAGCGCGTGCCGGGGGCGTTGCCGCCGGCCGAGGTCGAGAAACAGCTGCTGCTCAGCCGCCGGTCTTGAACGCCGCGGCGAGCGCGCGCGCAGCCTGCGTCAGCAGCATCGCGTCGACGCCGACCGCGACGAACAGCGCGCCCCGATCCAGGTAGTACTGCGAGGAGGCGTTGTCGAGCATCAGGATGCCGGGCGCCTTGCCTGCGGCGCGCACCGTCGCGACGCCGTCGGTCATTGCCGCGACGACCTCGGGGTGCGCCGGCTGGCCGAGAAACCCCAGCGACGCCGACAGGTCGGCCGGGCCGAAGAACA
This sequence comes from Rhizobacter sp. P5_A1, assembly GCF_056400745.1. Lineage (NCBI taxonomy): Bacteria > Pseudomonadati > Pseudomonadota > Betaproteobacteria > Burkholderiales > Sphaerotilaceae > Rhizobacter > Rhizobacter sp. P5_A1. Next base: position 804 of record NZ_JBFUKR010000021.1, on the reverse strand, counting down.
CGCCGTCGACCCCGTCGACCGCGGCGATCTCGGCCAGGTTCGCCAGGCCCGTGCGGGTTTCGACCTGCACCAGCACGCACATCTCGTCGTCGGCGCTGTGCACGTAGCGTGGCACGCCGGCCCAGCGCGACGAGCGCGCGCCCGAGCTGCCGACGCCGCGGATGCCGCGCGGCGGGTAGCGCGTTGCGGCAACCATCCGGGCGGCCTGCTCGGCGCTCTCGACCATCGGGATCAGCAAGGTCTGCGCGCCGATCTCGAGCAGCTGCTTGATCAGCACCGGGTCGCCGATCGGCGGGCGCACGATCGGATGGGTTGGGTACGGCGCGACGGCCTGCAGCTGGCCCAGCGTCGAGCGCAGGTCGTTCGGTGCGTGTTCGCCGTCGAGCAGCAGCCAGTCGAAGCCGGTCGTCGCGAGCGCCTCGGTGACGTACGGGTCGGCCAGGCTCGCCCACAGCCCGATCTGCGGCCGGCCTTCTTTCAGGGCCTGCTTGAAACGGTTCGTGATGATCATCGTGTCGGCTCCGGTGCGCGAGGGTGGGCTCCGGTTGTACCCGATCACGCGTACTTCAGCTCGCCGGTCTTGCCGCGGAAGACGCGGTACGACAGCACCGTGTAGCCGGCGATCGCCGGCACCGAGATGCACACGCCGATCAGGATCACCTTCAGTGCCGCGGGGCTGCTCGCGGCCTGCCAGATCGTCAGCTGGCCGATCACGACGAACGGGTAGATGCTGTAGGCCAGCCCGAGGAAGCCGAGCACGAACACGACGATCAGAAGCACGAACGGCAGCCAGCACACCGCACC
>NZ_JBFUKR010000020.1:0-90298 GCF_056400745.1 Rhizobacter sp. P5_A1 | reverse complement strand
CGGCGCGGCGAGCTGCTGCCAGTGTGCGCCATCGTCCGAACGCATCACCAGGCCGCGCTCGCCCACCGCGATCCACGCAGCGCCGGCCTGTGCCGCCCCGAGCAGCACGGCGCGCTCGAGTGCACGTACCGCCTGCGCCGGCCGGTCCGGCGCCGCGCCGACGGGCTCCGTCGCGCACGCTGAAGCGCTCGCCGCGAGCAGCGCAACGCCCATCAGGAACCGCTTCATCCTCCGCTCCAGCACGACGAGTTGCTGCAGCTTGCTCCGCATACATGGGCGTCGGCATTCGGGCCAAGCGCGAACCCCTCCACGTCCGCGGACCTTGCGCCCAACATGCGTGACCGCCAGGACACAATCGTCAGGGTGCCGGACCAGCGCACGTCGATGCCGTAGTCTTGGTGACCGCCGTTGGCGATTGCGTCCAGGCGCTCAGGCGGATGCCCAGTCAAGCTGAAGTCCCTCGACTCCGCGAGAGCGACCTGCACCGGCACCCGCATGGCCGTGGCACCCCTGAACAGTTCACCGTACCCCAGTCTGCTTCCGCCGGGAAGTACGGGCCCGCAGTCCCGCCGCACACCACGAGGATGTTCAAGTCTTGTCTCCGTCTGTTTTGGCGCAACTCAGCAAGCGAATTGCGCATGCCGGAGGATTGACGCCCATCAACATTTAGGCAATGAAGCTCCCTTTAAAGTTGTTATTTGCATTGCAAATAAATGACGTCGCCTGCTCCGCGTCCTGGTCGCCTTGCGCGGTCCAGATGAATTCCCCGGACTGAGAAGTACCCGGCCGCCATCTCCGTAAGCGCGGCCTCAAGGCCCTCTTGACGCCGGCCGATGTATCAGGCCGACACTGCTCAGATGTCGAGCACGTGCCGCAGCATATGGAACGGTACGCGCCACGTTCCACCGTCGGCGGTGCCGGTGCCGATCGTGGCGGTGCGTTGGTTGATGCGCACGATCACGCCGGTGATGTTCCTGCCGTCGCGGTCATCGAACGTGACGGTATCGCCGCGTTCGAACTCGCGCACCTTGGTTGTCGCGGTGACCGGCTCCGGCGGCGGTTCGTACCGCGCCTGCTCGCTTCGACGCTCGGCGTCGGTGTAGCCCTGCATCGCCACGCACGGGATCTTCCAGGTTCGCTTGGTGCCTTCTTCCAGCACCGTCGCCTGCGTGTCCTTCATCGCGATGATCTTGCCGCGGCGCATCTGACCGTCGCGGAAGTCGACGAACTGCACAGGCTGTCCAAGATGCAGGCTCGCGCGGGCGGCGATGCCGCGGCGCGGGTCGGCCAGCATGCCTTCGATCAGCGCCTTGAGCTGGTACAGCTGCAGGCTGCTCGCGCCCTCCAGGGCGTCGATCATCGGTGGGTCGGTGGCTTGCGAGTTCACGCCTTCGGCCTCTTGCGTTGCGGCGCCCGAGTGCGTTGACCTCAGGCTGCCAGTCGTTGCTCTTGATCGCGCGGCCCGATGTTCCAGGGCAGCAGCTCGTCGATGCGGTTGATCGGATGGTCGGCAATGCGCGTCAGGACTTCCTGCAGGTAGGCCTGCGGGTCGAGCCCGTTGAGCTTGGCCGTCTCCACCAGACTGTAGATCGACGCCGCGCGCTCACCGCCCGCGTCCGAACCCATGAAGAGGTAGTTGCCTCTTCCAAGGGCAACTCCACGCAGGGCGCGTTCCGCGGCGTTGTTGTCGATCTCGATGCGACCGTCGTCGCGGTAGCGCGTGAGCGCCCGCCATCGCGTGAGCGAGTAGCCGATCGCCTTGGCCAGTTCCGACTTCGCCGACACCCTGCCGACCATGCCGGTGAGCCAGGCACGCAGATCCTCGAGCAGCGGCCCGGCGCGGGCCTGTCGTTCGCGACGCCGCAGGTCCGGTGGTTGACCGCGGATGTCGGCCTCGACCGCGTAGAGCGCCGCGATGCGTTGCAGCGCCTGCTCAGCGACGGATCCGCCCACGCGGCCCTGGTTCTCGTACATGTCCCAGAAGGGGCGTCGCGCGTGCGCCCAGCAAGCCGCTTCCTCGACACGCCCCGTCGCGTAGATCTTCCCGTAGCCGCCGTAGGCGTCGGCTTGCAGGATGCCGCGGTAGTCCCTCAGATGGTCCTGCGGGTGCTCGCCCTTGCGGTTGGGCGAGTACCGGTACCAGGCAGCGGGTGGCTCGGCGCTTCCGGCCGGGCGGTCGTCGCGCACGTAGACCCACAGGCGGCCTGTCTTGGTCCTGCCGCGCCCGGGGTCGAGCACCGGCACCGGCGTGTCATCGGCGTGTACCTTGACGCCGGCCAGCGCATAGCGGCCCAGTGCCGCTACCAAGGGATCGAGCAAGGCATGGCTCTGTTCGACCCAGCCACCGTAGGTCGATGGATCGAAGCTCACGCCGTCGCGGGCGTGGATGCGGGCCAGCCGGTGCAGCGGGATGTGGTCGCAGTATTTGGAGACGAGCACGTTAGCGAGCAAGGCCGGACCAGCCACGCCGCGCGCGATCGGCCGGCTCGGTGCCGCGGCCTGGAAGATCGACTGGCAGGCCACGCACGCCAGCTTGGGGCGCACATGCCGGATCACCTTGAAGCGTGCCGGCACGTACTCGAGTTGTTCAGACACGTCCGCGCCGATCTGGCGCAGGCGACCGCCACACGCGGTGCAGCCACAACCGTTGCCGGTCGCATCGTGTGCCGCTTCGGTCGCGGCGGCGCGGTGTACGTGATCCTCGCGCGGCAGGTGTGCGGGCAGTTGCCGATCGATGCCTGCGCTGTTGGCAGCTTGTGCCTTCGGGGCCGCCTTGGGCGCCGGATGTTCATACAGTGGTGCGCCTTCGATCAGGGCGATCTGCGGGTCATCCAGCTGCTCGCTGGAGCGTCCGTACTGAGCTCGGCGCGCGCGCAGCAACTGCAGCGTGAGCTTGTCGACCATCAGCTTGAGCAAGACCACCTCGGAGTGGCGCTCCTCGACGACGCGTAGCAGCGCTTCGACGGTGTGGGGCGTGGGGGTCGTGGTCGGCACAGAGATCTACTGTGCCGAGTCGAGGCGCTACTCGCTATTGGGAGCGCACCGGAGGCATCTTCATACAGTGGTTCAGGCCGCGAGTTCGGGCTGATGCGTTCGCACAGGCATGCGCCAATCGATGCCTTCGAGCAGCATCGACAGTTGCGCCGACGTCAGCGACACGCTGCCCGACGTGGCCTGCGGCCAGATGAAGCGACCGCGCTCCAGCCGCTTGGCCAACAGCATCAGACCCTGGCCGTCGAACCAGAGCACCTTGAGGATGTCGCCGCGCCGGCCGCGGAAGACGAAGACGTGGCCGCAGAACGGGTTCTCGGCAAGTGCGGTCTGCACCAGCGCGGCGAGACCGTCGAAGCCCTTCCTCATGTCGGTGTGGCCAGCCACGATCCAGACCCGTGTGTTCGACGGCAGGCCGATCATGCGAGGCTGCGCAGGGCCGTCAGAACCATGCGCAGAGTGGCCTCGTCGACGCCACCGCGCAGCCGCACGCGAGCGCTGCCGATCTCGATCTCGATGGCGCCGCCTGCGGGTCGCATCGGCGGTGATGCAGGAGTGCACGGCCTGTCGGCCGGTGCCGCCTCGATGGACACCGGCAGCAGCACGGCCGATGGCTGGCGCGGTACGGCACTGCCGGCTTGCTGGATGCCGTCCAGGTGCTTGCGCCGCCAGCCGAACAGAAGGTTCGCGTTGATGCCGCCTTCCATCGCGATGGCCGCCACCGACACGCCCGGCTCCAGGCTACGGGCAACCAGGTCCCGCTTGAACTCCGCGCTGTGTTCTCGCCGCCGACGCGGGGTCCTTACGACTGGCTTGTCCATGATGTGCATTAAGGGCTTGATGCACACCATCGCAGGCGCGCTTGATCACGCGATCCTGCTCATCTGGGCTGCCTCGGGCAAGAGGGCCTTGAGGCCGCGCTTACCCATCTCCCGTTCCGTTTAACCATGAAAGCAGACACCAGGTCGTCGGCGCATCAACCAACCACCGACGACCCTTTGAAGTTGCGTTGAATCGTTGAATTGACCTCAGGCGCCAACAAGGGCTCGCAACTCACACGGTCGTGCCGTGCTTCTCCGAGACCCTGTGTCCGGCAGGCCTCGGCCAGTGCGTGACCACCGAGTCGACCTCTCGCGCTTCGCTGCCCGACGTCGCATTCCGCCGCCTCCTCTCGCGGCAACCGACCAGCATCGGATTGAGCAGCATGGATCGGCGCGACGACCGCTTCCCGGCCCTGGGCGCGACTCGCTCCATCAGACCGAGGACACCCCGAGATTTGTGATTGCCGGAGTCCAACACCACTCTCCGTGCGACCAACTGGCGCGTCATCGCGTCGATTTGGCGTAGCGCAACGGCGTCGCACGGAACTGCTTGACGAATGCCATGCGAAAGGCGGCTTCAGATCGGTAGCCTGCGGCATCGGCGGCATCGGCCACCGATGCGCCAAGTCGCAACTCTTGTGCGGCGGCATGCAACCGAACCGACGTCAAGTAGGCCATCGGCGACTGCCCGACCAGCGCGGCAAAACGCTGCGCGAAGACCGTGCGGGACAGCCCTGAGGCCTTGGCCAGCGACGCCAGGCTCCAGGCCTCGCTGAAACGATCGTGCATCAAGACCAGCGCGTGGCCGATGGCCCGATCGCCCATGCCCCGCATCCAGCTGGCCCTGACCGCCCCTTCCTGGACGACGTGCTCGCGGATCAAGGCCAGCAACACGAGGCGCGCCATCAACAGCGCCAGGGCGTCATACCCTGGCCGCGGATCTTGCTCCGAGTTCACGAAGCCGGCCAACACGTGGGGCCAGGGGCAAGCCGACAACGCCTGCCGCGACAGCTTGATGATCGGTGGCAGCGCTTCGAGCACCGGGTTCTGAACGACGTCCTGGACCAGCAGGGCTGCGGTGATCATGCGATCGGTACAGGCTTCCTGCCGCATTCCGAGGGGCCAGGTGAATCTCAGCGGGGCGGCACGCTCGATGCGCGGCCCCAGGTCAGGCAAGCGCTGGTCGCGCCAGGCCTGCAGAAAGGGCCTTGCGGCGGCGTGGGGGTCTGACACAAAGCGGTGGTCGCGGCCCACCACGATCCCCACATCGCCCACCTCCAGCAAGACCGGATCGGCCCCCTGAACGAACAAGTGGCATCGACCTGCCACCGGCATGAACAGGTAGACGAAGTCCTTCAATACGAACTCGACCTTGAAGCCCCACGGCGCCGCAAACTCGAATGTCGCGATCGCGCTGTCGAGGACCTCCAGCGACTGCAACACCTTGTTGAGCAAGTCCATTGCTGCGCCTCCCTAGAAACCCGAACCTGAACGCTACCATCGAAAATTTGGACGAATGTGATGGATTCGTTCGTTCGTTGTGCCTAGAGTCGCGGCCATCGGCAACGGACTGGGATCGCACGGATATGGCCTATCAACGCAACGCTTGGTACGTCGCAGGCTTTGGCGACGAAGTTCGACCGCAAGGGCCCCTGCTGGCGCGCCGGCTTTTGGATGAACCGGTGGTCTTCTTCCGCGACACGGCGGGAACGCTCCACGCCTTGCACGACCGCTGTCCGCATCGCTTCGCCCCGTTGTCCGCTGGCAAGCTGTGCGGGGACACCCTCGAATGCGGATACCACGGCTTGCGCTTCGACGGGCTGGGGCAGTGCCGCTTCAATCCGCACGGTGACGGCACGATCCCGAAGGCCGCCCAAGTGAAGCGCTATTCGGTGCAGGAACGCGACGGGATCATCTGGTTCTGGCCCGGTGATCCGACGCGCGCCGATCCTTCCCGCATCCCGGACTATGCCTTTGCACCGGCCGCGCATCCCCACGGCACCGTGCGCGGGTACATGCCGACTGCTTGCGACTACCAGTTTCTGGTGGACAACATCCTCGACCTCACGCACGCCGACTACCTTCACGCCACGTCGCTGGGAGCGGGCGTGTTGTCGCGGGTACAGCCCACAGTGGAGGACATCGACGAGCGGACCCTCAAGATCGCCTGGTACGCGTCGGGAGAACTGGCGCCCCCGGCCTTCGACGCGATGCTGAGGGAACACGGGCGCCCGACCGACCAGTGGACGGAGGTCACGTGGACCGCGCCGTCGGCGCTCCTGCTGCGTGTGGGCGCGACCTTGCAAGGTGAACCACGCGAGAACGGCATGGACAGCCTCGCCCTGCACCTGGCCACGCCGGAGTCCGACGGGCGCTGCCACTACTGGTACTGGACCACCCGCAACGTGGCGCTCAACCCCGAGTCGAACGCGTTCATCGCGCAGTTGTTGCGCAACGCGTTCGAGAACGAAGACAAACCGATGCTGGAGGCCCAGCAGCGCCGGATCGGTAACCAGTCATGGGCGTCGCTCGACCCCGTGCTGCTGCCCGGCGATGCCGGAGCGACCCGCGCGCGCCGCAAACTGGCCGCACTCATTCGGGAAGAGGCGGGCGCTTGAACGCGTCCCGGAGGCTTGCTGAATGCGACTGACCATCAACGAAAAGGCCGTCGACATCGACGCCGATCCGGACATGCCCCTCCTGTGGGCATTGCGCGACCTTGCCGGCATCCCCGGTCCGAAATTCGGCTGCGGCATCGGCGCATGCGGCGCCTGCACGGTGCTCGTGGAGGGCGCCCCGATACGCTCCTGCTCGCTGTCGGTCGGTGCGGTCAAGGGCGCGGTGACCACCATCGAGGGCTTGTCGAAGGACGGCGCCCTTTCGCCGGTCCAACAGGCATGGTTCGAGGCCCAGGTGCCGCAATGCGGCTACTGCCAGTCCGGACAGATCATGAGCGCGCATGCGCTGCTGGAGAAGACTCCGGATCCCAGCGACGAGGACATCGACAGTGCGATGGCCGGCAACGTCTGCCGTTGCGGTACCTACCCACGTATTCGCGCCGCGATCAAGAAGGCGGCCGCGCTCAAGCGTGCGAGGACATAGAGATGGCCGACATCGCGAAGATCGCCCGGCGCACCTTCCTCATCGGCACGGCGACCGTCGCCGGCGGCATCGCCTTCGGCTACTGGTACGTCAACAAGCCCTACGCCAACCCGCTGAAGAAGGGTCTTGGAAAAGGCGAAACGACCTTCAATCCGTACATCAAGATCGCGGCAGACAACACGATCACGGTCATCGCGCCGCGCGCCGAGATGGGCCAAGGCATCTCGACTACGCTGGCTGCGTTCGTGGCTGAGGAACTGGATGTACCGCTGGAGATGCTGAAGGTCGAGATCGGGCCGACTTCCAAGGCTTACTACAACGACACCGTCCTGCGGGAATCAGCGCCCTATCCGTGGTTCAACGACAGTCCCCAGGCCGAGATCCTTCGCGACGCCTTCGGCGCGATGAGCAAGGTGATCGGCTTGCAGACCGTCGGTGGATCGTCCTCGACCCGCGACGGCTTCGACCGGATGCGTCAGGCTGGCGCGGCCGCGCGTCATATGCTCGTCCAGGCCGCGGCGAAACGGTTCGGCGTGAAACCCGACGAACTGAAGACAGAGAGCGCAAAGGTGGTTCACACCCGCTCTGGGCGCTCGCTGACCTACGGCGAACTTGCCGCCGATGCCGGGAAGGTTTCGCCGCCTTCCCCCCTCAAGCTGAAGGAGAAAGCCGACTGGAAGTTGCTCGGCAAATCGCAGCGTCGAATCGACATGTTGGTCAAGGTGACCGGCGCGCCGATCTTCGGCATTGACGTGAGCCTTCCCGACATGCTCTTCGGAACGGTTCGTATGAGTCCGGTGTTCTGGGAGAAGCCGTCAAAAGTCGACCTCTCCAAAGCCGAGGCGGTCAAGGGCGTGGTGAAAATCGTGCCGCTCGATACCACCTATGGCCATGGCTTCGGCGTCATCGCAGAGAACACCTGGGCCGCATTTCGTGCAGCGGAACTGATCGAGGCGGACTGGGGCGCGCCGCACTATCCGGCGGATAGCACGGCAGTCGCCAAAATGCTGAACGATGCGATCGTCGGCGGTGCGTCAAAGGTGATGCGCGATGAAGGTGACGTCGATGCGGCCTTGGCCGACGTGCCGGACGGACGCTTGGTGGAGGCCGACTATGCGGTGCCATTCCTTGCCCACATGACCATGGAACCGCAGAACGCGACGGCTCGCTTCAGCCACGGCAAGCTGGAGATATGGGCGGGGAACCAGACGCCGACGCTGGTGGAGTCTCTCTCGGGTGCCGCCATCGGGCTGGATGCCAAGGACGTCACTGCCCACACGACCTTCCTCGGGGGCAGCTTCGGCAGGCGCGAGGCAGACGCGACGATCTACGCCGCGATCATGGCCAAAGCGATGGAGGGACGGCCAGTCAAGGTCACCTGGAGCCGCCAGGAAGACGTCCGTCACGATGTCTATCGGCCCGCCGCACGGGGCCGCTGCCGCGCTCGCCTGGGTGCTGACGGATTTCCCGAGGCGCTCGACCTGCGAGTCGCGGTGCCTTCGGTGATCGGCAACATCATGCGCCGGGCCTTCCCGTCCCTGTCGCCGCTGGGTACAGACGTCACGATCACGCAAGGCTTGTGCGACCAGCCCTACACAGTCCCGAACTATCGCGTCTCGGGTATCGAGACCGATCTCGGCATACCGGTGGGGTTCTGGCGGTCCGTGGGTTGTTCCTTCAACTGCTTCTTCCACGAGAGCTTTCTCGATGAGATCGCCCATAAGAGCAATCTCGATCCGGCGCAGTTGCGGCGCCGGCTGATGAAGGACTTTCCCGCTGCGCGCGCCGTCATCGACAAGGTGACCGAGATGGCGAGATGGGGCGAAAAGCTGCCGCAAGGCACGGCCAAGGGCATCGCCTTCTCGCTGGGCTTCGGCGCGTGGGTCAGCCAGGTCGTTCAGGTGAAAAGCACGCCATCCGGCATCCGCATCGAGAAGGTCTGGATCGCCGCCGACATCGGCACCGCGATGGACCCCGGCATTCTCGAAGCGCAACTCATCTCGGGCGCCGTCTTCGGCCTGTCATCGGCCATGAACCAGGAGATCACCCTGTCGGGCGGCCAGGTGGAGCAGTCCAACTTTCACGATTTCGCCGCGATGAGAATCACCCAGAGTCCGCAATTCGAGGTGGCCATCCTGGAGAACTATCACAAGATGGGCGGTGTCGGCGAGGCCGGCGTGCCTGCCGCCGTGGCCGCGCTGGCAAATGCGGTCTTCGCCCTCACCGGCAAACGCGTAAGGCAGCTTCCGCTCTCCCGCGAGGTGAGCTTCGCATGATCCGATGACGGCTTGCCGCAGTGCGCGGAGGTTCGCCGGACGCCCCCACCTGAGGTCCTGAGCTCGCGCGAACGGCCCCTCTCGCGCCGATATCGGGCGCCCAAGGGCCCCGCCTGCAGGTCGTCCCTGCGCGCTCAATACCCGAAGCCGCCGCCGTCAACGTTGAGCACTTGCCCCGTGATGAAGCGAGCCTCGTCGCCGACCAAGAACGCGAGCACTCCGGCCAGATCGTCAGGCACCTCGGTGCGCGGGATGAACTGACGCCGCCGCACCGCCTCGAAGACGGCTTCCGGCTGGGCGGCGGCGCTGCCCTCGTGGTGCGTGAGGCCGGGTGAGATGGCGTTCGCCGTGATGCCGCTGGCGCCCCACTCGGACGCCATCACCCGGGTCATGCCGATCACGCCCATCTTGCTGATCACATAGGGCGCCATGCCAGGCAGCGGCGACCACACGCTGCTCGATGCGAAATTGACGATGCGTCCCCAGCTGCGCGCAGCCATCTGCGGCGCCAATGCGCGGGCCAGCAAGAACGGCGCTTCGAGGTTGACGGCCAGTACCTCGCGCAGCAGTTCGGGTGGGGTGCCAGCCACATCCGCCATGGGTATGACGGCAGCGCTGTTGACCAGCACGTCGACCCGGCCTGCACACTCGAGCGCCTGAGAGGCAAGCCGCTGCACGGCGGCGCCATCGCTCAGTTCGCACGGCAGGTCGAAGAATTCAGCGCCGCTCTCACGCAGCCGGGCGGCAAGCGCAGTGCACGGGCGGCGGTCGGTGATCACAAGCCGCAGACCTGCCTGCGCCAGGCGCAGCGCGAAGACTTGGCCAAGGCCACCAGCAGCGCCGGTGATCAGCGCCACTCGGGGAGTGTCTTGGTTCATCGAACGGTTCCTTGCAAAGTGCGGCCAGGGCGCTTGGCCGCGGTAGGGGCGTCTCTCACGCGGTCGCGGTCTTCAAACGCGCGATCAGCCTGCGCGCCCGATTCGGCGCGGCGTCCATGTGTGCATCGACCTGCGGCGCGCCGGCAAAGTGTTGCTGGTTGCGGTATTGCGCGTTGATGACGTCGCAGTCTTCGAGGAAGGTGGCATGGAACTGCCGGTACACCTCGTCGATGATCGACGGCTGGCCGGGGGCACGGTTGCATGCCACAGTCCACAGATAGTGGCAGCTCTCTTCGGTTTCCGGTGTCACGGCATGGAAACTCGGTAAATGCAGGCCGCCGCGGTCGGGTGCGGTGATGTCCTCGGTGCCAGTGTCCACCGCGCCGGCAAAGATCGTCACGTGGCTCGGACGGAAGACGATCTCCTGCCAGCGGTCGATCAGGCCCTCGAACGGCCAGGCGTCGAGAAACGTTTTGGGCGGTTGCGAAGCCAGCAACGCGCGCCACACCCGCACGGCTTCGCCCTGTTCGCTGACCTGCGTGGGGGCCTCGGAGTGCAGGCGCGGGTTGCCGCCGATGGTCTTCGTGTGCACGTAGCCGGCGTGGGTGAGGTCCAGCAGGTTGTCGTGGATGAGTTGCCACGGTGCGTCGTAGTGGAAGACGCTGCCGCGGTGTTCGTAACGCGCGTCGGTATGCACCGCGTAGCGTGGTGGTTCGGTGGTGGGCATGCTGCCGGGCTGCTTGGCAAACCAGAGCCATACCAGGTCGTCTTGTTCGCGCACCGGAAAGCTGTTGATGCGCGCCTTGGCCGGCACCTGGGCTTGACCCGGGATCTCCACGCAGCGGCCGTCCGCATCGAACAAGAGGCCGTGGTAGCCGCATCGCACACGGCCGTTCTCGACTTGTCCCTTGGACAGCGGCAGCGACCGGTGCACGCAGCGGTCCTCGAGCACCGCCACCCGGCCCTCGGCATCGCGGAACATCACGACCTTCTGGTTCAGCAGTGTGCGGCCCAGCAACTGGTGTTCACCCAGTTCTGAGGACAAAGCGCCGACGTACCAGCGGTCAAGTGGGAACATCTTGTCTCCTTTGAGTGCGTCGCGCATCATCACGGCGAGCTTGTCATTCATCAAGCTGAGCAACCTGATTACCGTGATCCACGAAGCTGATAAGTTCGACCTCAACCTGCTGCGCGCCCTTGTCACGCTGTGGCGCGAGGGGCACATGGGGCGTGCCGCGCAGGCGCTCGGCATGAGTCAGCCGGCGATGTCGGCCGCGCTCAAGCGGATGCGCGAGCAACTGGGCGATCCGCTGTTCGTGAAGACCCGCCAGGGGATGCAGCCCACCGCGTATGCCGACCAGATCGCGCACGAGGCGGCGGCCATCCTCGACCAGGTTCGACACCGAGTGCTGGCGCCCCCCACCTTTGATCCAGTGCGCGGCACGCGCACCTTCACGCTGAGCACCACCGACATCGGCGAGATGGTGTTCATGCCCAAGCTGCTGCGCCACCTGTCCACGGTAGCCCCCAGCGTGAGCGTGCGCACGGTGACTGGAACGCTGCCTGAGCGACTGGCTGCCCTGGCGCGCGGCGACATCGACCTGCTGATCGGCTACTTCCCCGACGTGCAAGGGGCCGATCTGCTGCAACGGCGCCTGTTCGATCACGGATTCGTCTGCCTGGTCCGGCAAGGCCATCCCGCGTTGCAGGCCGGTGGGCTCACGGCGGAGGCTTTCATGTCGGCCTCCCATGCCGGGCTGCGGGATCCAGGCCGAAGTCAGGAGTTGGTAGAGAGTTATCTCAAGGAGCGGCACCTTCGGCGTCGCCTGGTGTACGTCGGCTCGCACCTGCTGGGCCTGCCCCCAATTGTGGCCGCGACGGACCTGATCGCCACAGTGCCGGAGGAGGCGGGCCGCATCTTCGCCCGACATCCGGAACTTCGGCAGACCGAGCCGCCGTTCCCGTTCCCGCACTTCGCCGTGAAGATGTACTGGCACCGCACATCGCAGAGCGACGCGGCACTGCGTTGGCTGCGCGGCACATTGGTCGATCTCTTCGCGGGGCCGGCACGCTGGCACCTCGAATCATGAGGAGCCGGTGCAGCACCAGGTCCGCCAAGTTCGGCTGGCCGGCATGCTCGTTCGCGGCTGGGGCAACCCGGGGCACGCAACGCCCGCGGGTGACGGTCGCCCTACAGTGGCGGCGGTGGTCATACCTCGTCCTCAGCGCCGCCCACTCATTCCGGTAGCAGCCCGATCTCCTTGGAGAGTTGACTCCAGCGCGCGTGTTCTGAAGCCAGGAAGGCAGCAAACGACTCCGGCGTTCCGCCGGTCTCGACGATGGGCCCGATGGTCAGGATGCGCGATGCCGCCTCCTTGCCCCCCAGATAAGCCGCGGCGTCTGCTGCAAAGCGGCGCAGCGCCGGCTCAGGCGTACCGGCAGGTGCCACCACGCTCAGCCAACCGGCGAAGTCGAAGCCGGGCAGCACGTCGGTCATCGGTGGAACGTCTTCCCACCCGGCCACGCGCCTGGCTGTGGTCACGGCGATCGGGCGCAAGCGCCCCTGCCTGGCCATCTGGGTCGCCGATGCCAAATCGCAGAGGATGGCGTCCGTGTGCCCGCCCACGGTGTCGGTCACGCCGGCAACGACGGACACGTAGGCAACGAGGTTGGTATCGATGCCTGCACGAGCGTTGAGCAAGCGTGCGAGGATGCCGCTGAAGGTCCTGGGACCTTCGTTTGCCACGCTGAGTTTGCCGGGCTGAGCCTTCGCCCGCTTGATGAACTCCTGCAGATTGCGTACCGGCACCGCGGAATTCACCAGCAATGCGAACGGCACCTTGGCCACCAGCGACACCGGCACAAAATCTTTCACTGGATCGTACGGCAGGGTCTTGAACAAGTAGCGGTTGCTGACCAGCGCGGCCGCGGTGGCGAAATAGAAGTTGTAGCCGTCCGCTGGCGAACGCGCCGCAAGCTGCGCACCTACCAAGTTCTGGCCACCGGGCTTGTTCTCCACGACAACGGCCTGGCCCCACTTCTTGCCGAGATGCTCGCCCAGCAGCCGTGCGATGTTGTCCACCCCCGAGCCAGGCGGCTGCGACAGCACCATGCGGATCGGCCTGGCCGGCCACTCCTGGGGCCAGGCCCTCGGCGAGGCCAGCACTGCGGCAAGGCCGCCAACGGTAAAGAGCCTGCGGTCGGTCATGCTTGTCTCTTGGGGTTGTTGCCCCATTCAAAGCGCCGCGGCCTGGTGCGCGGCCACTAGCCTTGCGAGGCCGGATGCATCGGCCGCGCTGCCGAACACGTAATGGTCGGGCCGCACCAGCGCCACCCTCGCCTGGTGGCGAGCCATCCACGCCGCGACCACGCCGTCGGCCTCGGTCTCGCGCCCCAGGTCGATCGGCGTGACGCCGGCAAGCCCGTCCAGCGGCAGTGTCCCGTCACCGACGAGCCGCCAGCCGCAACCATGCACCTCGTCCATCAGCGCACCGCTGCGCAGCCGAGGTTGCGGGAACAGCGTGCCGGCACCGGGGCTGGGTAGCAGCAGACCGGTAACGAGGGGGGGCAGGATGTCCTGGCGCGGCGTGTCCTTGACGACGCCGTCGCACTCGGCCAGCAGCCGGACGTCACGCGCCCTCGCCTTGACCACGTCGCGTTCGCCGATCAAGGCACCCACACCCTTGATGCGGGACGTCAGCTCCTGCACGTGGGCCTTGCGTTCCTCGCCGTAGCTGTCGAGCAAGCGGTCAGGTGCGCCCTGGCACAGCACCGACACGAGCTTCCATGCGAGGTTGACGGCATCGCGTATGCCCTGGCACATGCCCTGGCCGAGAAAGGGCGGTTGCATGTGGGCGGCATCGCCTGCCACGAATACACGGCCAACGCGCCAACGCTCAGCCACCAGGGCATGGAATCGGTAGCTGGTCTGCCGCCACAGCGTGCCGTCCTGCGGCGAAAGCCAGCGCGACAGCAGCGCCCAGGTGCGCTCGGGTGTGCTCGCCTCCTTCGGATCCTCGCCGGCCAGCAGGCTGATTTCCCAGCGGCGGTGGCTGCCCGGGCCGATGACCAGCGTGCTGGGCCGTTCGGGCTCGCAGTACTGGACGCTGGTCTTGGGCAGCTTCGCCAGGCCCTTCGCGTTGCACAGCACGTCCACCACCAGCCAGGGCTCGTCGAAGTCCAGGTCCTGCAAGGCAATGCCCAGCGCGCTGCGCACGCCGCTGGCGCCACCATCGCACCCGACGGCGTACCGGGCGCGCACGCGGCTGCCATCGGCGTAGTCGAGCGTCACTCCTTGCGCGTCCTGCACGAAGCCGTCCATCGCCACGCCGAGCGCCATCGTCACGCCGGGCAGACGGGCGACATGCTCGCGCAGCACACGTTCGACCTCCGGCTGCGTGAACACCATCGACGGCGTGTAGCCCTGCGGGTAGGGCGGCCCGAGCATGGTCATGCGACGGATCAGCTGGCCGTCGACGCCGTAGTACTCGCTGGGCGTGAACGGTTCGATGAAGGGCATCACCTCGTCGATGACGCCCAGCTGCTGGAACACGCGCAGGATCTCGTGATCGAGCGAGATGGCGCGCGGTATCTCATAGACGCCGGGCAGCCGGTCGCAAACATGCACCGTCAGCCCCGCTCGGCCCAGCAGCAGCGAGAGCACCACGCCGGCCGGTCCGCAACCGACGATCGCGACGTCGAACTGCTTCATGCGACTTCGTCGACGATCGGGTTCGACAGCACGCCGATGGACTCGACCTCGACCTCCACGGTGTCGCCCGACTTCATCCACACCGGGGGCGTGCGCGCCTGGCCGACGCCGGCAGGGGTACCCATGATGATGGCGTCACCCGGCTCCAGCGTCATGCACTCGGCCAGCAGCGCGATGGTTTCGGCCACGCCGAAGATCATGTCGCTGGTATTGGCGTCCTGCATCACTTGCCCGTTCAGTCGGCTCTGGATGCGCAGGCCGGTGGCCCCCGGCGCCAGTTCGTCGGCCGTCACCAGCACGGGGCCGAAGCCGCCGGTGCCGTCGAAGTTCTTGCCGATGGTCCACTGCGGCGTGCGCTTCTGGAAGTCGCGCACCGACATGTCGTTGAAGCAGCTGTACCCGAACACGTACGTCAGCGCATCGGCCTGCTTGACGTGGCGCGGCACGGTCTTGCCGATCACCACGGCCAGTTCGGCCTCGTAGTCGAACTTGTCGGACACCTTGGGGCGCACCCCCGGCTGGCCGTGCGCGACCAGCGAACTCTTGCCGCGATAGAAGAACCACGGGTAGGTGGGCTTCTCGGTGCGGCCACCCTCCTTCGCATGGTCGAAGTAGTTCAAGCCCAGGCAGATGATCTTGCCGGGTTCGGGCACCAGGGGGGCGTAGGTCTGGCCGGCCAGCGGCAGCCGCGGCCCTTTGGCCAGCGCGGCGCGTGCGGCGGCGGCCAGATCCGTGCCGGTCGCCAGCGCGGCACGCAGATCGGTGTGCAGGTCGACCCAATCGGTGCCGTCGACGGCGCCGAGGCAGGGCTGGCCGTTGTGAACGAGGGTGGCAAATCGCATGGAGCGAGGTCTCCTGAATGAGTTGGTGGTGAAGTGGGTCAGGGTTGGTGGGCGTCGGGCCGGTCACGAACGTCGTCTGCGAAGTACACGGCACGCTGCGCCAGCTTCAGCCGTTCGGTCGGCGCGACACCGATGCCCCATTGGTCGATGCGGCCGGGGGGCCAGGTCCAGTCCGACGGCGCGCCGACCCGGTAGCTGTCGTCGATCTGCTCGACCTCGGCGGTGTATTCGATGACCACGCCGAACGGATCGACGAAGTAATTGAAGGCGTTGTCTCCGGGGCCATGGCGGCCGGGGCCCCATTGCGGCGGGCATCCGGCATCGCGCATCCGACCACCGCCGCGCATCACCGCATCGAGCGTGGGCATCAGGAACGCGATGTGGTTGAGGGCGTCGTTGTCGCTGTCGCCCAGCGCAATCGAGTGGTGATCCGCGTTGCAGTTCATGAACGCCATGATCTTGGTGCGGTCGGCCAAGACGAAACCCAGCACCTGCTCAAGGAAGCGCTGGGTCTGTGCGATCGCATGGCAGTTGAGCACCGCGTGCGCCAGGCGCACCGGGATGTCAGGCGCCGGTGGCACCTCCTCGCTGCGCTGCGCGTCACCGTGGACGACGTCGATGCGGCGACCATCGCCGTCGCGGATGAGCAGGCGCTGCCCACCAGCGGGGTCGCGCGCGGGCTCCGGCCCCAGCAACACCTGACCGCCGGCCGCCGGGGTGGCCGCGGCGATGGCCCGCAGCGCCTCGGCACTGCGGGCGCGCAGCGTGACGTGCAGCAGGCGCGGAGCGTCCGGGGCCGCATGCAGCGCCAACAGGTGATGGTCGCTGCCGCTGCCCCGCAGGTAGACCACGCCGTCACCGCGCGCGGCAATCTCCAGCAACCAGGTGCGCGTGTAGAACGCCTCGGCGGCTGCGAGGTCGGGCACGGTGAGCGCCACGCTGCGCAGTCCGGCGATGACAGGTGACTTCATGGACCCTCCTGATGGGACGGCGCCCGTGCCCCGAGAAATCGGCGCGCGTTGCCAAAGGCGAGCGAAGACAGCGTCGCCTCGTCGAACCCGCCTTCGACCAGGCGATGGAGCGGCCGCGGCTCGTGAAAGTTGAACGGGTAGTCGGTGCCGACCATGAGGGCCTCGGCCCCGAACGCGGCCACGAGGTACCGCAAGGCAGGCGCGTCGTACACCAGGGTGTCGTAGAAGAATCGCCGCGCCTGCTCCACGGGCGGCTGGGGGATGCTCTCGGCGAGCGCGGGAAAGGTCTTCCAGCCCTGCTGCAGGCGCGGCAGCAGCAGGGCCAGCGTGCCCCCGCCGTGGCTGAACGCGATGCGCAGTGCCGGGTGGCGCTGTAGCAGGCCGCCGGTGATGGCCGCTGCCGCGGCCAAGCCGACGTCGCTGGGGTAGGCCAGCACCTGCTGCAGCGGCGCCGGGCCGAGCAGCCGGTCCATGCCGGTCGGCTTGAGCGCGTGCACGAACACCGGCAGGTCCAGCGCCGTGCAGGCCTCGAAGAAGGGGTCGTGTTTCGGATGCGCCAACGGCACACCGTTGATATGGCTGCCCAACTCGACCCCCACCAGCGCCAAACTTTCTGCGGCGTGCCGCAGTTCGACCACGGCGGCGTCGACGTCCTGCAGCGGCACCGCCGCCAGTCCGAGCAACCGGGCGCCGGATTCCGCGCACATGGCTGCGGTCTGTTCGTTGAGATAGCGGATCAGCGGCTGCGCGTCGGCCAGTTCCAGCCAATAGGAAAGCAACTCCGGCATGGGTGATAGCACCTGCTGCGCCAGGCCCATCTCCGCCAAGTCGGCCAAGCGCCTGGTGGGCGACCAGCACTTCTCGGACACGGTGCGATAGTGCTTGCCTGCGACCATCACGTGGCGATGACACATGCCACGCGCGTCGGGGGCAACCTCGGTCGTCGGCCACGGCGCCGGCCGCGTGCGCCCCAGATAGGCCGGGAACTGCTCGGGCACGACGTGCGCATGCACATCGATACCGCATGCGCAGCCCGCAACGGAATGCAGCATCGCAGCTTCTTTCAGGTTTTGCACCAGCCAGCGAAGGCGAAGTGCATGCCCTTCGCTCGGCGGGTCGGCGTGTGGCGTTTGGCACCCAGCCCGGCGGCCGCAGCCGCCTTCCCCGAGGCGATGCCCGGGCATCGTGCCGGGGCACCATTCCTGTACGCGGACAACATCATCGGGCTCCTTAAGACGTCGACCAATTTTATATATAAACATCTGATTTGTTCAACAATTAGATCAAATCCTAGAAAACATTCCAGATTGCGTACATTAGAGGCCAATGGCCCGAACCCCTGCCCCCCTCAGCGAAGTTGGCGCCGCGACGCGTGCCACCAGCGTCTACGACGAGTTGCGGGCCGACCTGCTCGGCGGCTTGATCGAACCCGGCAACAAACTCGCGATCGAGGCTCTTGCCGGGCGCTACGCAACGAGTGCGACGCCCCTGCGCGAGGCGCTGAATCGGCTGGTGTCCGACGGCCTGGTCGAGCGGCGGGAGCAGCGCGGCTTCGTGGTGGCGGGAATCAGCTCGGCGGATCTGGCGGAGATCACCAAGACCCGCTGCTGGCTCGAGGAGATCGCCCTGCGGGAGTCGATCGCCGCCCACACCACGAAATGGGAGGAAACGCTGGTGCTTGCCCACCACCGCCTGTCCAGGACACCGCGCTCGCTGTCGGAGCAACGCTTCGACGACAACCCCGAGTGGGAGCCCTTGCATCGCGCTTTCCACCGCGCACTCATTGCCGGTTGCGGCTCGCGCTGGCTGATGGCGTTCTGCGAGCAACTTGCGGATCAGCATCATCGCTATCGCCGACTGTCGGCCCCGCGCGCCTTTAGCAAACGAAACGTGAAGACCGAGCATCAACAACTGATGGAAGCCGCGCTCGAGGGCCGCGCCGACGCCGCCGCCGCCCTACTCAAGGCTCATTTCAACCGTACCGCCGATATCATCCGCGACGATCGCACGCTCTTCAGCGGCCGGCCGGGCTGACCTCGAAATCCCGAAGCGCCGCGGTCGCTGTCTCACCGCGTGTCCCACGTTCCGCAACGATCGGTACTGGGAGTTGGCGCGGGCGCAAATCGGACCGGCGTCGACCCCGACGGTCAACGTGACCGGGTTGTCGCGCTGTACTGCGCTGAGGCCGCGGTGCTGCAGTTCGATTGTTTCTCAGGAGTTCTTCCGCCTCGGGTCAGCCGAAGCCTCTTCCGGTTGTGCGGGCCGGCGGATAGGCGCAAGTTCGTACTGCGAATAGCGGGTGAACCGCGATAGCTGCTGCATCAATCTCCCTTGATGCCGCGCTCGCGGATGATCGCGCCCAGGCGTCGGAAGTCGTCGGCTCACTTCTGCTTGAACGCCTCGGGCGTCGACTCCTTCGGCACGTTGCCGGTCGCAACGATGCGATCCTTGACCGCGGGCTGGTTCAGTACCCGGTTGATCTCCGTGTTCAAGCGCTTCACGTATTCGCAGGGGCGTAGAAGCCGAACACCGCGTCGGCGTCGAAGCCCTACGGGCCCAGTTCGTCCAGGGTCGGCACCTGGGGCACCAGCGGCACCCGTTGCGGGCTGGCTACTGCGAGCATCCGCAGCTTGCCACTCTGTGCTGCAGGCTGATGCCCGGGTCGAAACAGGAAGTCGATCTGCCCGCCCAGCAAATCGTTCAGTGCCGGTGCGGCGCCGCGGTAGGGAACGTGGATCGCACTGGTGCCCGTTCGGCACTGCGATGCGCGAGCCGCTCGCACAGCGTCGCCAGCAAGTGCGGGCGCGCGCGCACGCGGTCGTTGTTTCGCGCGACCGACTGATTCGCAGTGCGGTTCGACCGGACACAGATGTCACTGAACGCGGCGACGCAAGGACTTGCGTTGCGCTGGAAAGCGCGACGATTGCCGGGAGACATATCGCAGAACGCAAGCTTCGCCCCCTGTTCGGACTCGACACGGCCATCAAGGTGAAAGCGCACTTCGCTGTCTACCCGGCACGCCATGCCAAGCGACCACCCGTTGAAGCGTTTTTTTGCTTGGCTGCACGGTGACGCGTCGAAGGCCAGGCTTGGCGCTCCACGTCTCCTGCGGCAGCTGCCCTCACGCTTGTTGCTCAGGCGAGCCATTGGCGAAGAAGGATGTGCGCTTGAGAGAGACCATCGATCAGGTGACCGCGACCCGCGGCGTTCAATGCGCTCACGTTGTGACGAGTGTTAGCCCAGCGAGCGGAGGGGCCGCCTCAGCCGTGCCGCACCAGCCACAGCGACAAGCTGGGAAAGGCCACCAGGAAGGCAATGCGGAGGAAGTCCGACGCCAGGAACGGCATGACGCCCTTGGCCGTCTCGATGTACGGCACGTCTTTCGCCATCTTGTGGATGATGAACAGGTTCATGCCCACCGGCGGGTGCACCAGGCCGATCTCGACCACCATTAGCGACAGGATGCCGAACCACACGGACTTGTCGGCCACGCTCATGCCGTAGAAGTCGAGACCCATCACCATCGGGTAGAAGATGGGGATGGTGAGCAGGATCATGGCCATCGAGTCCATCACGCAGCCGAGCAACACGTAGACCAGCAAGATGGCCACCAGCACCGACAGCGGCGGCAAACCACTGTGCTGGACCCATGTGGCCAGTTCGGTGGGCAACTGCGTGAGCGCCAGGCTCGAGTTGAGCAGGTCGGCCCCCAGCAGCACGAGAAAGATCATGGCCGTCGTGTGGGCGGTCCCGACGAGGCTGTCCTTGAAGGCTTTCCAGCGCATGCCGCCGCTCGTCATTGCCAACACGCCACAGGCTGCGGCGCCGATCGAGGCCGCCTCGGTGGGGTTGGCCCAGCCGCCGTAGATGCCGACGATCACCACCAGGAACACGCCGAGAATGGGCAGCACCGCAACGCCCGCTGCCAGCCGTTCCGACCAAGGCTGGCGCTCGCCGGCCGGACCGGCCCGCGGGTCGATGGCGACGATGACGCGGATCACGAGCACGTAGCCCAACATGGCCAACACGCCCGGGATGACAGCGGCCACGAAGAGCTTGCCGATCGATTCCTGCGTGAGCACCGCGTAGATCACGAGCGGGACCGACGGCGGGATCAGGATGCCCAGCGTGCCGGCCGCCGCCATCGTCCCGGTGGCCAGCCGACCCGAATAGCCGTGCGCGCGCAGCTCGGGCAGGGCCACCTGGCCCATCGTCGCAGCGGTCGCAAGCGACGAGCCGCAGATGGCGCCGAAGCCGGCACAGGCCCCGGTGGCAGCCATCGCCAGCCCGCCACGTCGGTGGCCAAGGAAAGCTGCCGCAAAGCGGAACAGCGATTTCGACAACCCACCATGCGTGGCGAACTGACCCATCAACATGAACAGCGGAATCACCGCGAGGTCGTAGTTGGACAGCCGTGCGTAAGCGACGTTGTTGAGCGTGAACAACAGCGACGACGGGTTCCACTCGTTCATGGCGATGAAGCCGGCCGCGCCGCACAGGAGCATGCCCACGCCGACGTGGATTCGCAGCGTCAGCAGGCCCAGCAGGCCAGCGAACATCCACAGGCCCAGCACCATGCCGCTCATCGCGCATTTCTCAGAGCAGCATGCAGCGACGCCGCAGTGCGGTACACCGCGGCCAAGCTGAGCAGCACGAAGCTGGGCACCAGCAGCAGGACCGGCTGCCAGACCGGGATCAACAGCAGCGCCGACACTTCAAGGTTCTCGCGCGTCTCGAAGGCGTACAGCGTCGTCCGCCAGGCGATCACGGCGGCCACCACGGCCAGCAGCGCGTGTGCCATCGCGTCCAGCGCGGCACGGCCGCGCGGGCGCATCCACGTCGTCAACGCGTCGACCTTGATGTGGTGGTCGTCCATCTCGCACAGCGGCAGGAAGGCGGCCGAGCCAACAGCCGCTCCCATCATCAACAGTTCCATGTCGCCGTTGACCGGCGCGGCGAACAGTTTCCGGCCGACGATCGACACGATGGACATCAGCACGATGGCGCAGAAGACGAATCCTCCAGCGATTCCCCACGCCATGACGACGTGGTGCAGCAGCCGGGCCGCCGCCCCCTGGCGTCGCGGCACATACGTGCGAAGGTCTTCTGGAGCAAGTTCTGCCATGCGGTCCCCAGCCGGTTGCATGAACGACGAAGAAAACTACCAGGGCCGCAACAGGCTCTGTCACCTTGTAGATCAGCGTTCGGTGAGGTGCTTCTTGCTGATCGCGTGGACATCGGCCGCCAGCTTGTCGCCGTCCAGGCCGCGGGCATTGGCCTGCTTGATCCACTCGGCTTCGACACTCTGCGCCGCCTTCTTCATCGCGGCGACGTCCTCGCCGCCCATTGTCACGATCTTGTTGCCCCGCTCGAGCAGCTTCTTGCGTGCTACCTGGTTGTCATGGTCAAACGCCCGACCGGCCATCTCGACCAGCGCCATTCCGCTGTGCTTGTCGATTACCGCCCGCAACTCGGGGCTCAGCCGTTCGTACTTCGACTTGTTCATCAGGATCGTAAAAGCCGGCTGGGTGAATGCCGGCTGATCGGGCAAGCTCTCCAAGTGGAACCTGGTGGTCTCGTCCAGCTTCGTCGCCGGGATCACCTCCCAAGTCGCCATCGCGCCGTCGATGACGCCCTTGGTGATGCCCTCGGTCACCTGCGCGATCGGCATGTTGACCGGCGTGGCGCCCAGCGCGGTGAGAAACAACGACGCGAAGCGCGAGGGGCTGCGCACCTTCACGCCCTTGAAATCGGCGCTGCTCTGGATGGGCTTGTTCGCGGTGGAGATGATCAAGTTGGTGCCCGAGAACACCGCGAGGAGCTTGTAGTCCTTGACGTCCTCCATGGCGTTCTTCTGCGTGTATTCCCACATCGCCCGCGAGCCGCCCAGGCCATCGGCCGGCAACACCATGGGCAGTTCCAGCGCTTCCATGCGCGGGAAGCGCCCGGTTGTATACCCGGGGTTAGTCCAGGTCACGTCGGCCACGCCGTTCTTGACCTGATCGGCCAATTGCGCCGGTGTGCCGCCGAGTTGCAGCGAGGGGTACAGCTGGCACTTCAGCTTGCCGCCGGAATCCTTCTCGATGGCGGCACACCAGGGTTCCGCCACGCTTTTGTGGAAGGTCGAGTTGGCGGCCAGGAAGTGGGTGAACTTGAGCGTAGTCACTTCCTGCGTCTGGCCCACGATCGGACAGGCCGCCATCGTCGCTATCACCCATGCGCCGAGGCGCGCCTTCATGTCGTTCGTCATTCTTGTCTCCTGTCGCAACGCCCGGAACACGCCGGGACTGTTGGGTCAATGGGCCGGCACCTGTGCCGGCTGTTCATTGTTCAGAACGGATAGTGGCGCTCAGAGGTCTGCACGGTGATCCAGCGAAGCTCGGTGAAGGCATCGATGCCGGCCCTGCCGCCGAAGCGGCCGTAGCCCGAGTCCTTGACGCCGCCGAAGGGCATCTGCGCCTCATCGTGCACCGTCGGGCCGTTGACGTGGCAGATGCCGGAGTCGATGCGATTGGCAACCTGCCAAGCGCGCGCGATGTCGCGCCCGAACACCGCAGCCGACAGGCCGTATGGGTTGTCGTTGGCCACGCGCACAGCCTCTTCAACGCCGTCCACGCGCACCACCGGCTTCACAGGGCCGAAGCTTTCTTCGTGGTAGATGCGCATCGCAGGCGTCACGTGATCCAGCAACGTGGCTGGGAACAGCGTGTTCTCAGCCTTGCCGCCGCACACCAGCTTGGCGCCCTTGGCGAGCGCGTCGTCGATGAGCGCGTTGCAGCGTTCGACCGTGCTCATGTCCACCACCGAACCCAACACCACCGGGCCCTTGCGCGGGTCGCCCAGCGGCAACTTGGTCGCCTTGGCGGCGAGACGATCCACGAAGGAATCGGCGATGCGGTGATCCACCACGATGCGCTCGGTGCTCATGCAGATCTGACCGCTGTTGGCGAAGGCGCCGAAGGCCGCGCCGTTCACCGCGGCGTCGAGGTCGGCGTCGTCCAGCACCACCATCGGCGCCTTGCCGCCGAGCTCGAGCACGACCGGCTTGAGGTACTTGGCGCAGGTCTGCGCGATCAGCTTGCCCACCCGCGTCGAGCCCGTGAAGTTCACGCGCCGCAGTGCGGGGTGCGCGATGAGGGCCTCCACCACCGCGGCGGCATCGGCCGGCGCATGGGTCACGAAATTCACGACGCCGGGCGGGAAGCCGGCGTCCTTGAAAGCCTCGACGACCAGTCCCTGGGTCTCAGGGCACAGCTCCGACCCCTTGAACACCACGGTGTTGCCGCAGGCCAGCGGCGTGGCGATTGCACGCACGGCCAGGATGACCGGCGCGTTCCAGGGAGCGATGCCCAGCACCACGCCGGCGGGTCGGCGCACCGCCAGCGCCAAGCTGCCCGGCACGTCGGACGGGATGACCTCCCCGCTGATCTGCGTCGTTAGACCGGCGGCCTCTTGCAGCATGCCGGCCGCCAGGTGCACGTTGAAGCCCGCCCAGGGCGCGGCGGCGCCAGTCTCTGCCGCCATCGCGGCTGTCAGGGCCTCGGCCTTGGCTTCGAGGGCGTGCGCGGCCTT
Organism: Rhizobacter sp. P5_A1; assembly: GCF_056400745.1. Classification (NCBI taxonomy): domain Bacteria; kingdom Pseudomonadati; phylum Pseudomonadota; class Betaproteobacteria; order Burkholderiales; family Sphaerotilaceae; genus Rhizobacter; species Rhizobacter sp. P5_A1. Next base: position 66,134 of record NZ_JBFUKR010000020.1, on the reverse strand, counting down.
GAGCAGCAGCGCGCGCCGTTCACCAGGTCCGGTCCGGGACCAGGCCGGGAACGCGGCAGCGGCCGCTTCAACCGCCGCGACCGCGTCGGCCGTGGTCGCCGCCGGCGCCGTAGTGGCCACGGCGCCGTCGAGCGGGTTGCGCCGCTGGAAGGTCGCGCCGTTGCCCGCCTGCCGAGCCTCACCGTTGATCAACATCGAAATCGTGCCCATGGGCTTGTCTCCTTTATGGATGATTGGCAAGTACCGGATCAGGCCACCTCGACCTCGATCAGGATCGGAACAGCCGAACGCAGAGCCTGCTGGAGCGCAGGGCGCAGCTGTCCGGCCCGCTCGACACGCAGCGCCTGCATGCCCTGCCCGGCTGCGAGCGCGACGAAGTCCAGGTCCGGCAAGTCGGTTCCCGGAACGGGCTCGCCAGGTCGATAGCCAAAGATGCGGGCGAACTCGTGCAGCGCCGCGTAGCGGCGGTTCTTGAGGATCACGACGAGAAGCGGCAGGCGCAGTTGCACGGCGCTCCACAAGGCCTGCACGGCATACATTGCAGAGCCGTCGCCCACCAGTGCGATAACACGCGCCTGCGGCTTGGCCAGCGCCACGCCCACTGCCGCAGGGAGCGAGTAGCCCAGCCCGCCGCTGCACATGGTGTAGAAGGTCTCGGACTCGAAGATCGGCAGGTGGCCGTGCATCACCGGCCTGGCGCTGGGCGCTTCTTCGACCACGACACTGCCGCGCGGGCGCACATCGGCCAACGTCTGCAGCACCCAGTCCACCGGCAGGCGTTCGTCCGGTGCCGGCTCCAGCACGCGCAGCGGCCGCGGGTGCCGCGCCGGCGCCGGCCGGAGCGGCGGCCGGCTGCGTTCGAGCAGATCCAGCAGGCCCAGACGGATGCTGCCGACGACCGAACTGCCGGTAGGCGCCCAGGCGGCGACCTGCGGGTCGTCGGTCAACTGCACCAGCGCCGCACCGTCGGGCAGGTGCGGGCCGCGGCCCTCCACGTGGTAGGTAAAGGCCGGCGCCCCCAATGCGAAGACCAGGTCGTGACCAGCCAAGCGCTCGACGATGCGCTCCCGCATCGGCGGGAGAAAGCCGGCCCACAACCGGTGGTCCTCGGGGAAGCTGCATCGGCCCGACATCGGTGCGACGTAGACACGCGCGTTGTGACGCTCGGCCAGCTGCACCGCCTCGTCCCAGGCACCATCGCGGTCGACTGCGGCGCCCACCACGAAGGCCGGTGCGCGGGCCGAGTCCAGTGCCGCTGCCACGCGCGCCAGCAGCTCCGGCTCGGGGCGCACGTGCCGGCTGACGTCGCGCGCATCGACCGGCAAGGTCAGCACGCCCCAGTCGTCCGAGGGGATCGAGACGAAGACCGGGCCGCGCGGCGGCGTCATCGCGACGTAGTAGGCGCGCGCCACGGCCAGCGGCACGTCCTCGGCGCGCGCCGGCTCGACACTCCACTTTACGTAGGGCCTGGGCAGCTCGGGGGCCTGCGCCGAACCGAGAAACGGATCGAAGGGCAGGATGGAGCGCGCCTGCTGCCCGGCCGTGATCACCAGCGGCGTGCGGTTGCGGTGGGCGGTGAAGATGTTGCCCATTGCATGGCCCACGCCGGCGGCCGAGTGCAGGTTCACGAAGGCTGCGTTGTGCGTGGCCTGCGCGTAACCGTCGGCCATACCCAGGACCACACACTCCTGCAGCGCGAGCACATAGCGGAAGTCCTGCGGAAAGTCCATGAACAACGGCAGTTCCGTCGAACCCGGATTGCCGAAGATCGAGGTCATGCCGAACTGACGCAGCAGCCGAAAGACGGCCTCGCGCACGGTCACGAGGCCGCCTGCTGCGATCGCCTCGGCCTCGCTGGGTCGGACACGTTGATCCATGGTTGCTTGCTCCTTGCTGCAAGCGTGCAGTGTCGTGAGCTTCGTCCTATGCATCAATGCAATGAACTGACTAAGTAATAATTCGCCGCATGAATAGAGACAGGTTGGATATGAACCTGCTGCGACTTTTCGAGGCGGTGTATCGCCTGGGCAGCGTCAGCCGCGCCGCCGAAGCGCTGGAACTCTCGCAGCCCGCGGCCAGCCAGGGCCTGACCCGGCTGCGACTGGCACTGGGCGACGCGCTGTTCGTGCGCACCCGCGGACGCATGCGCCCGACGCTGCGGGCGGAACGGCTGGCCAGCGTCGTCCAGCCCGCCGTCGCCGCGATCGAGGACGCGCTGCAAGACAAGGACAGCTTCGAGCCTTCGCGCTCGACGATGACGCTTCGCATGCACATGAGCGACATCGGCGAAGCCCGGCTGCTGCCGGAGCTGATCGCCGCTCTTCACCGCGAAGCACCCGGGGTGCGCGTGCAAACGACCCCGCTCCCGCACGAGGAGATCACCGATGCGCTCGAAACCGGGGCGATCCACTTCGCGCTCGGCTTCCTACCCACGGTCAGTGGCACCGAGCGGGTCGAGCTGCTGCGCGATCGCTATGCGGTCGTCGTGCGCGCCGGACACCCGCTGGTTGCCGTGACGAAAGGGCACGCAACGGCACAGCACCTGCGGCGGCTCGAGTACGTTGCGGTGCGCTCGCACTCTGAGACCTTCCGCATCCTCAAGCAGCTCGGTCTCGATGGGCGACTGGTGCTGACTTCGGCGCACTTCCTCGCGCTGCCGGCCATCATTGCGCGCACCGACCTGGCGGTCGTGATGCCGCAGGCCATTGCGCATGGCTTCGTCGATGCGGAGCGCTACGCGCTGCTTCCCGCCGCGCTGCCGCGCAGCACCTTCACCGTATCCATCCACTGGAGCCGTCGCTTCGATACGGACCCGGCCCACCGGTGGCTGCGAAGGCTGTTCATCGGGCTCTTCAAGGGCCAAACCGAGACCCATCGCGTCCCCCCGAGCCTGACGATCTGATCGTCGACGGGCCGGCCACGGGCAGCGACGACCTGGCCCCTCCGGGTTACTCGGGCGCAAGTGCGGCCGCGACGAGTGCTGCGCATTGCCATCGCTGCGAAAGCAGGCCGCTTCTGTGCACCGCGTCGACAGGAGTGGAAAGCAGCCGAACAGCGCCTCGACGCGTGCGTCGGTTCCCAGCCCACGAGCGCAGCATCAACGCCGTGCATCAGCGCATCGCATCGACCAGCTCGCCCATCGAGAAGCACGGCTACGTGGCAACGAGAGTGCTGCAGACAGAAGAACTTGCGGGAGTCGTCGAGGAGTTTCGGATCGTTCATCGAAGCCGGCGAGGCAGGCGGGCTCGCGAGACACGACCTTGCAGTTCGAAGGACTGTCCCGGCCCTGTCCGTATAGCACTCCTGCCGCCTATCAGGCGTTGGTTGAGCAGTCTGACGCGCAAGTTTTGGCACGCCAAATACTAGAGCTTTCGGCGCAACACCACCGGCTTGCCGCCGTATGTCTTCTTGCTGATCCATGCGACCAGAGCCGAGTCAAGGTAATCGGCATGCCCCGGGAACCATCGGAAGAGATGGATGGCGAAGTCGTGAACGAGGTCCTCCCCCGCCCTGCCTTCCATGAGCGCCGCCCGGACCTCGCGCGTGGACTTCAGAACGGCAGCGTGCTCCTCGAAATGGCAGTCCGCTGGCGGAAACGCCGTCGAACGCATCAAGTGCTCTTCCAGGCCGAAGTGGGAGACGGCATGCGCCTCGAAGGCTGCCAGCGCAGCTTCCGCAGTGCCTGCGTCACAGATCAGGAGACGTTGGGCGACTTCGTAGAACTCCTGGTGGGTGTCGTCCATTGCCTTGAAGCCAAGAAGGCGCGCGTCAGACCAGACGAAGCTGTTGTCGTTGTGGCCGCGGGGAGCGTGCTCGTCGCGGCGTTGTAGGGTTGAAGTTGAGGTCATGGACATGGTGCGAAGGTGACACCGAAGAGATGAAGCCGTTCATTGCATTGCAAATGAACGGTGAGCCCGAGACCGGAGGAGACCGGAGACTAGGGTGGCCCGCCCTCGAGCCAGTGCTGGCCTCGGGCATAGAGCGCCTGCACCGTATCGCCCTTCAGGCCGGGCATGTCCAGCTTGACCTCGTAGCCGATACGCGTCTGGGCATACGCAAGATACCGGTACCCCTCGGGAAAGCGCTCCAGCAAGGTGCGATCGAGCGATGGCAGCGCGCCCGGCGTCACTGGGTCGAGGCGGTCCTTCTCGTAGATGGGCTGGCGCAGCACCATGCCCCATCGTCCTTCACGCTTCTCGATGAAATCGTAGAAGCGGCCCGTGCACAGGATGTCGCACAGCACGCCGTCCACGAGGGCGCGCTGCGAGATGGTCATCTTGGTCTGACCGATCGCACGGTCGCCGGCGACGTCCGCGCTGTGACCGCCCAGGAAGTGCAGGATGCTGACGCCCTTGTCCCAGCCGTCCCGGCTCACGCGGACGAACTCCCTGAACGGCCCTTGGAACCAGGTCGCCATCATCACACCGTCGTCGTGCCACACGCTGGCGAAGCGTTCCCAGTCGCCGGCGTCGCGCCAAACGACCCAGTTCTCGACCAGTTGGCGGATGGCGAGACGGTCATTCAATGCTTGATCCATGGTCTCCTCTCTTGCGGGGTTTGCCCGCGACAACCGGTCACGTGGTGCCAATCTTGCGACCGACGATGCGTGCGCCGCGCATCAACCGGTGGGCGGGGACGCGGAGGCGGCCATCCGCTGCGCATCCAACTCAGCACGGGTCATGTCACCGACGATCCATTGGCTCGGCGGCAACTGGTGCACGAGCACGCGGATGGAGTCGAGCGGCGCGCCCAGCGTGCGATGCACCGTGCGTGCGACTTCGCGGGCACAGTACTGGACCGCGCTCTCGTCACGGCCGGCGACCAGGTTGATGTGGATGATGGGCACGCGGCCTCCCGTGTTCGACAGGTTCTGAATTGGCTAGCGACCGTCGCATCGCGCTGGCAGCAGCACGCCCCGCCCGCGAGCAGCCCAAGCAAGTGCGCCCTCATTCACGGCGCCCCAGCACGGCGCGCACCGGGCGGTCGCCTTCGGCCTTGCCCGTGATCGGCGGCGGCGGCAGGCTGTTGTCGCCGCGCTCGACGGTGAAGCGATGGGCCAGCGTGTACCACGAGCCATTCACGTCGTCGGCCGGCGGCGACTCGTCTGCATGGTGCAGCGCGTAATGACCGACCAGGGCCTCGGTGACGCCGAACTGCACGTCGGTCTCGAGGAACGGGTCGTCGGACGAATAGACCTGCGAGAACTGCGTCTTGTAGCCTGGCTTGTTGATCATGAAGTGGATGTGCGCCGGCCGCATGTTGTGCCGGCCCTGCACCCGCAGCAAGTCGCCGACCGGACCGCTCACCGGGATCGGATAGCCCGCCGGCTTGACGCTGCGAAACGCGATGCGGCCCTCTGCGTCGGTCGTGAACGTGCCGCGCAGGTTCATGTCGGCCTGCGCGGGATCCTGGTTCTCGTAGAAGCCCTCGGCCGAGGTGTGCCACACATCGACCGACGCCGCTTGCACGGGCCGGCCTTCGGCGTCCTGCACCCAGGCCTCGACGAAGATGGGCACGCCCGGCACGGGCGACTTCAGCAGTGACGCCCCGTTGGGCAGCGACGGCGCCCCGTGTCGCCAGAACGGCCCCATCAGGTTCGCCGTGGTGGTGCCGCCTGAAGCGGCCGCGCCGTTGTTGAGCAGGCACACGAGCGAGGAGAGCCCCAGCGATCCCGCGGCCAGCACGACCTCGTTGTGCGACGCCGTGGTGAGCTGCCCAAGACGGGCGATGAGGCGACAGAGTTGCTGGAACTCCTGCTCCGTGAGTTGCGCCTCGCGCACGAACCCATGCAGGTGGCGCACCGCAGCGCCGAGCAGCGCCCTGTGGCGCGGCGATGCCGCCCGCTCCACTTCCGCGAGCACGGCTTCGGTCACATCTTCCTGCCGTCCGATGATCATGTCGGTCTCCTGCGACAAACGGCTACGGACACCCCGGAGGTTGGTGCTGCCAGGTGCTTCGCCACGACCGAGAAGCACCTATAGATAGACCTGAAGAATCGCGTCGTGGATGCCGTCGCAATCGATGAGATCCACTCGATGAGAGCGGATCTTGATGCCGTCGCTCGTGGCGACCAGGTGGTGCGTGTACGACCCAGCATACGACTTCAGGGCATCGCGTCGAAACTGCGTCACATGAAAGCGCGAGCGGACGACCACCTCTCCCTTCGTGCTCGATTCGACGATGCGCACATTGCTGACAACGTGAGTGCTTCGTGTGATCGGCTGCTGCCCGGCGGTGCCCGCATCGAGCAGGCGCTCGCAACGCGCCGCCATGCTCGGCACGTCGTCGTACATGAATGACAGTTGCGTTTTGGGATCGGTGTCCGTAAGCCGTGCCGGTATCCAGTAACTCCCATCTGGCGTGAAGAGATCGATCCACGACGCGAAGTCGCGGTTGTCGATGAACTCGGACTGACGAAAAAGAAAATCCTCGGCTTCACTGCGGCTGAGGGTCAACTCTTGAGTGGCGTTCAACATGTTCCTGATCCTTCGTTATGGGCCGTGCCGCTCATTGCGCGGTCATGTACTGGCTCCACGCCTCGTACATGTTGCGCATGCAGACTTCGGAATTGCCGGAAAAGCCCTTTCGGCTCGAGCCGACCGGTATGTCTCGGTTCGCTTCGCGACTCAGGAGCACCCAATCCGATTCCGGGCCCTTGAGGCCGGCATGAACGCGGTAGTAGGACTCGTAGTCGTCGGCAGCGACGATGTTGGACGGCGAGTTTGCGGTGTTGGCCGCCGTGATGGCACGGGTTGTAAAGCTGTCCGGGGCACCCTTGAGCCGGAAAACCCAGATCTCCAGCAATGTCTTGTCGACCGCGAGCGGACGGATGACCCGCAACTGTTGGAGCGATGCCTGCCAGACGGCTGTCGGGAACAGCAGCACGTTGTGGAAATTGCGCTTGAGGATCGCCTCGGTGCCTGCTTCGCCATGCCGCGCAATGAGCGCCGCCTTGTATCTTTCTGCATCGGGCCCGGCCGGCTCGGGGGCGAAGGCCGCCATGTCGAAGTGCCCATTCGGGTGGGCCACCAAGTCGATCTTGGCCATTTGGTCCGGTTCACCGGCCAGCAGTGCCGCCACCTGCAGGCCGCCGACGTGTTCGATCTTGAACTTCTCGAGCGTTCGTTTCGCCGCCCGCGCCGACTGGTGATGCACAAACGATGTGTGCATCCCGTCGCTCATGTTGTCGATGAAAATCTTCCAGTTGCTGTTCTGCACGGTCCGGTAGCAACTGCCGATGACCTCGATCTGACCGTCCGGGGCGCGGTCCACCACGTTGTCGAACCCGCGCATGCCTTCACCCGCCCAGGTCTTGAGATCGGGGCCGTCCGCGGCCAGCGAGGCGAACACGAAGCCGCGGTAGTTCTCGACACGCGGCAGACGCCTCATCCCGTTCGTTCGATCGTTCGGATCGAAGGCCGTGCCGTCATAGCCCGAGCGCACGGGCACGGACGCCAGCGAGCCATCGGTATCGAATCCCCAGCCGTGGTACATGCACACCATCCGCTTGGCGTTTCCAGACTGCTCTGGGCAGACGAGCGTGCCTTTGTGCGGGCAGCGATTCTCGAGCACATGGATTTGACCGTCCGAATGGCGGGTCATGACCACCGGTTGACGCCCGACCTGTGTCGTGAAATAGTCGCCCTGGTTCGGCACTTGGCTTTCGTGCCCGACATAGATCCACGACTGGCCGAAGATGCGGTCCATCTCCAGCTCATACACACCGGGATCGACGTACACCCGGCGATGCACGCGTTCGGCTTCCACCAGGTCACCGAGATCGAGGTCGGCGGCAGCGCCGTGATTGAGGGATGAATCGAGGGTCGTACTCATTGAGGAATTTCTCCTTTTGTTGAGCCTGAAGCGGCTCAGGTTTTCAGTGTCTTGATCAATTGCAACGCGGCATCCCACGATTTGCCTGCAGCCTCTGCGTGGTAGTGCGAATTGCTGGGCACCATGTAGGCGTGTCCGGCGCCAGGGTGGACGACGAACGTGCTGCCGGTTGCATCGGCCACCGCCTTCACCGCCGCAAGCTCCTCCGCAGGCGCGAGGTGGTCGTGCTCGCCGTAGTGCAATTCCACCGGACAGCCCGGCTTGTCCCCGGGCTTCATGTACTTCGACACGTAGGTGCCGTGGAACGACACCGACGCATCGAGACCGAGCCCGTCGCACGCCGCTCGCCACGCATAGGGCCCGCCGAAGCAGTAACCCAGCAGGGCCACCTTGCCGTTGCAATGGGGGTGGCGCCGCACCTCTTCGATGGCGCGCCGCAGATCGTCCATCGACTTCGGGAAGTCGACACGCATGGCGCGGCCGATCGCGCGCTGCACTTCGGCCTCGACGAGCACGCCCGAATCCGAGTCGCGCCAGAACAAGTTGGGTGCCATGGCAACGCAGCCGACGGCGGCGAGTTCGTCGCAGATATTCTTCATGTCCTGGTCGATGCCGAAGATGTACGACACCACGATCACCCCTGGGCCCTTGCCGGCGCCGGGGGCGGCGAGGTACGCCTCCATCGGGCCGTCGGCGGCTGCAACCGTGACCTGCCCACCGGCAACGTCGCCTTGCTGCTTTTCGAGTCCACTCAATGTTTGAGCCATCTGATCTCCTTCACGCGTTTGTTGATGACGATGGAACACATAGACCGCTACAGGTGCCGCTGAAGGAAACGGAGCAGGCGCGGCGCTAGGAAGCTGACGAAACTGTGGGGCTCATCGAGCGGCTCCTCGCTGAACCAGAAGTGCCCCGCACCCTCGACAGGACACTCGCGCACGGCGAACCCCGCCTGCCTGAGCGCCCGCACAAACGGCACGGACTGCGAGCGCGAATTGACCACATCGTCCGCGGTGCCGTAGGCCACGAAGACGGCCAGCTTGTTGGCGTCGTAGCGCGCATGGCTGATCGGCGACGCGTCGAAATAAAGTTGCCGGTCCGCATAAGGGGCGGCACCCACGAAGCACTCCGACCGTCGCCCGCCCGCGCTGGAGAAGTCGGCGATTTCATGCTGCCAATGGGCGAACAGGTCGTACACGCCGTAGACGCCGGCAAACGCCTTGACACTCGTGTCGACACCAGCATGGGCGTTCGATGATTCGCGCTTCGCGAACTGCGGCGCGTCGCCGGCGAGTGCGGCAAGCGCCGTCACATGGGCGCCCGCTGATGAGCCGAGCAGCGCGATTCTGTTGGGATCGATATTGAGTTCGCTCGCGGAGCCGCGGACAAACTGGATGGCATCGAGAACATCGAAGACGGGCTTGGGAAACGTCTTCTCCTTGGCCGAGACACGGTACTGGATGGCAAACACTGCTAAGCCGTGCCGCGCAAGGAATTCGCCCCAGTGCCGCAGTCCGCCGGGGTCACTGACAAACCAGCCGCCGCCCGGCGCTGCGACGACGACTGGAAATGGCCCAGGGCCCGACGGTGCGTAAAAATCGCCCCGCAATTCCTCACCGGCGTGATTGGCGTAAACGACGCCCTTGCGAACGGGCGGGATGGATGCGCTCATGTGATTTCCATCGACACCAATGTTGAGCGATACGGTCATGTGCGTTCCTTCTGATTTCGACATTTAAGACAGCTGCGCCGCTTGGCGCGGTTGCTCAAGCTGCGGCATCTCATGAGCCCTGTTGGGACGCGATCGCTGGAGCGACCGTTGCTGGTGGGCTCGTTGGGCCCGGACTGGCTCGGTCATCTACGTGAAGACTGCCAAAGCGCCGATGACACAGAACAGCGAGAACGATGCCGCCGATCGCGCCGACGATCATCGGGGCCGTGGCGAACCCGAACATCTGTTGCGGCTGCAACTGCAGCGAGAACACGGCCGCCCCGAAGATTGGTCCGAATATGGCCCCGGTGCGACCGGCACTCAGCGCCCAACCCGTGCCGGTGACCCGGACGGCCGTTGGGTAGAGCATCCCGGTCACTGTGAAGCAACCAACCTGAAGCGCCCCAAACGAGATTCCCGGAATCAGAACGCAAGCGACGATGGCCGCTCGCGACAGTTCCATGGTCGCAAACATCAGAAGGACCGGTGCCGCGATCACGAACATCGCCGGCAGAAGAGCGACGCCGAACCTTGCGATGAGCGATGCAACAACAAGGCCGCCGGCAAATGCGGCCACGGAAAACAAGGCCGCTGTCTGCCCGGCTTGCTGAATGCTCATACCCAGGCTCTGCAATACGAGCGGTAGCCAACTGATCACGAGGTACAGCGCCATGGCGTTCACGAAAAACAGCAACCAGATCGATAGCGTGATCGCTGCCAGTCCATCGCTGAACAGACGTGTCGGCGAAACGCTTTCGGTACGCTCGTATCTCGCCGGGCCTCCGGAGCCCGGAACCCACTGCAACTCGGGGTCCAGCCGCTTGAGCAAAGCCGAGAGTCGCGCGGAGAACTCCGGGTGCAAGGCCTGGTACTTCAGGGATTCCGGCATCCTCCACATGATGAGGATCGCGATCAGCACGGGCAGGCCGCCGCCCACGATGACCAACAGGCGCCAACCGTAAGTGGGGACCAGGGTCGCAGTCAGAATGCCCGGGAGGATGGCGCCAAAGGGAACGCACGTCGAGACGAGCGCCAATACGCGGCCGCGCATCTTCCTGGGTGCAAACTCGGCGGTGATCGCTACGGCGGTGCTCAGAGCAACGCCCAATCCGACGCCTACGACAAACCGGCAGGCCGCCAATTGCGTCACCGTGCTCGCCAGCAACATGGCCAGCGTTGCACAGCCGAAGACAAGACAGCTGATCATGATCGGCGACCTTCTCCCGTACCGATCACCAACCCACCCTCCCAAGGGTCCGCCGAATGCCATCCCGACCAGCCCCGCCGAGAACACCAATCCAAGCGAGGACTTGGTGAATCCAAACTCCTTGACCAGCTCAGGCGCCATGAAGGCAATGACCGTCAGGTCGTAGCCGTCGAGGAACAGCACGATCCCGCACAATGCCCATACGCCGATCAGGAACCCATTGGGTTTGACCCCGTCCAAGACGGCCTCGATGTCTTTGCTGCTTTGCACTCGCTTCTCCAGATGTCGCACCGACCGCTTCAACGCAGCGCCCGTCGGCCGGCTTCAGCAGACGTCGTTGCGTGTCCGCCGTCCCGTGGCGTCCGCCGTCCCGTGAATCAAGACGAGGGCTCGGTCTGCCATCGCCGGGCCCATTCTTGGTTCAGCCGGCTCTCAGCGTGCACCTCCAGCAGCCAGGGCATCCGGCGTGAAGTTGCTGTCAGGAAACCGCGGCACGGTCGGGTAGTGCGCCTTCTTCTGGTTGTAGAGGTTGGCGACGAACGCAGTGCCCCCCAGCAGATCGCTGAAGCCGAAACTGCCGATGACGACGCCGGGCAGATCAGGGGCAACGAAGGTGTTCGCCCACAACTGCTTCCAGAGCTGGCCGTTGGCGTCCCAGCGGTCGGCCAGCACGCAGATCCAGGTGTCTTCGTCGCAGTAGTAGCGGCTCTTCGGGGCCTGGTGGCGCTTGCCCTCGCGCAGCGTGGCCTCGACGATCCAGACGCGGTGTTGTTCCCAGCGCATGTAGTTCGGCGCAAGGTGGTGCGGCGCCAGCACCTCTGCATCGGTCGTCGGCTGCAACAGGCGGTTGGTGTTGTACGGGACGATCATCTCCTGCTTGCCGATCAGCTTCCAATCGAAGCGATCGAACCGGCCGGTGAAGACCTCGATCTCGTCCATCGACATCACACCCGCCGACACGGCCGCCGGCGTGTCGCAGCAGGGGTTGGGCAGCTTGCGTACGCGGCGCTGGCCGGTCAGGTACACCCAGCTCTGTGTCTTGCCGTAGTCGAGGTTCTCACGGCCGGCGACGGCCTCGCCCGCGCGGATCGGAGGGCCTGAGTTCACCACGCGAATCAACCAGAAGTCGCCATTCCACGAGTCAGGCGCACCCTCAGGCAGGTAGTACGGCATCTGCTGATCGCCAATGCCGTCCGTCGTCAACACGGCCTTGCCATCGGCGGTGAGCTGGTACATGTTCGTCTGGAACTGCCACGACGTGCCGCGCCACCGCAGGAGATGGTTCCACATCACTTCGACGCCCGCCTTCGGGATCGGGAACGGAATCCCGCCGTAGGCACCCTCGATCACGTCCCCATTGACTTTGGCTCGGGTCGCGTTCTTGAAGGTGTTGTCGTACACCCACTGCGGCGCGGCTGCGGTGCGATGTGTCCTGTAGACGTCCACGCGAAAGGTGTCGGGGTACTTCTTCAACAGCGCCTTCGTGCCTTCGGTCAGCTTGTCGGCGTACTGTTCGGCGTTCTTCGACGTGATCGAGTACAGCGGCTTCTCGTCCTTGAACGGATCGCCGCGACGCCCGCCGGGCTTGTCGCCCGGGATCGGCGTGGTGTAGCCGCCGGTCCAGGCGGGAATGCTGCCGTCCTTGTTCCCGGCCTTTTCCGCGCCGAGGGGCGTGAGCTCGGTCTTCAGGCGCGCGGCCTCGTCGGCGCTGACGCCGGCTGATGCGCCGAGGGGCGCCATCAACGCGGTCATGCAAGCGGCGGCAACGATGAGATTTCGAGTCATTGTGAGTCTCCTTGATCAGAATGTGCGGCGCAGATTGAGCGCGACGAAGTTCCGGTCGGCGGCCGAATTGCCGTGACCCAGCATCGGACTGCCGCCTGTCAGGGACGGCGAGTAGTCGATGAACGGAACGGCCTTGCCGATGAAGTGGGTGTAGGTCAGTGCGAATTGCCATACGCCGAGGTAGTTGCCGGCCAAGCCGATGTTGGCGCTGCCGTTGCCGCGGGCGTCCCAGGGGGTGATCGACGAGCGGCCGTCCAGCGTGTAGCGCAGGCCGATCGGGACGCTGAGATCCAGACCCGCCACTGCCTGCCGATAGCTGGGCGTGAAGATCAACTGCAGCGCCGTAGCATCGCGTGTGCGCCCGGCATCGAGCGTGCCGTCGGGATCATTCATGTGCAGAACGCGGTTCCACGCGATCTCCGCGACCAGGCTCGATTCACGTGAGACGAAGCTTGGGCCGAAGGTGGCCAGCGTCGACAGGTTCAGATGCGCGGTACGGCCTGTCGCAGATCGTGGTTCAGGCTGGCCGGGAAAGAATCCGAAGAGCTTGTTGGCGGTACGCAGCGGCATGTCGTCGCGAATCGAGGCCTCCCCGGCGAAGTTGAAGTCGCCGACAGACTGCGTCGCGCTCACACCATAGACCTTGACCGCTTCCGGGAACGCGAAGTACCAGTTGCCCGGCAGCGTGCCGCCCGGCCCGACCGGGCCCTGCGGGTTCAACTGGCCGTAGAGTTGGCCGCCCTTGTCGTGGTAGCGCGCTGCGTAGAAGCCGAGGTCGGTCCCGCCCAGGCGCCACTTCAACTGCAGGCCGAACTGCCCCGAGTTCTTCGCCTTGCGCTCACCGCTGGGCAGCAGCACAAAGTTACCGACGCCGGGGATACCGACGAACTCGGGAGGCGTGGAGCCCCAGATGATGTTCGACGTCGAGAAGTAGCTTCCCGCGGGCGGCAGGCGATCGGCCTCCCAGCGGAACTGCACGTAGCCGCTGATCGCCACCTCGGGCGTGAGCTGCAGTTGCCCCGACAACTGCGGCACCGGGCGTACGATTTCCTTGAACTGCGCGTTCGGCGAACCGAGCAGCTTGAGGATGTCGACCGGCCCCTGCGCTCGCGCGATGCCGTTGTCGCCGAAGAAGAGGCTCTCGCCGTACTGCAGTGCGTGTTGGCCCAGGCGCAGGTCCAGCTTTCGCCCTCCGCCCAGGTCCCAGCCCCCGAAGACGAATGCATCCAGCACCTCCGCCTTGCGGCCGGCCAGGTCCCGCGTCTCGCGTGGAAACTCGTTTGCCGGGGTTTGACCGTTCACCGGATCCGCGGCTTGCGTCGTACCGCGATAGGCTGCGTCGTACCAGGCCGCGGCACTCAGGCGAAGCCCGAAGTCCTTGCGGTAGACCGCATCGAATTCGGAGAGCAGGTCGACCCGCTTGGAGACGATACCGCGGTCCCGGAAGTTGTCGTCGCCGGCGTTGAAGTTCAGCGCCTGCGGGAAGGCCGAGGCCGGCACACCCGGGACAAGCAAGCGGAACGAGTCGACCAGTGCCGGATCGGCGTTCCGTGTGCGGTACATGAGACCGCCCTTGATCGTGTTGTCAAAGCGCACCTGCCAGTCGGACTCGCCCAGGTCGAGTTCCACGGCATGCGCGCCAGCGCCGACGAGCGCTGCGGCCAGCGCGACGGCCATGCGGCGAGGCCGCGGTAAAGCCTTCTTCATTTGATGTCTCCTCTTTTCTTGGTTGAAATCTGTCACTGGATCAAGCCGGCACGAGCGATCTGTTTGCAATCCAGCCAACCCGTCGATTCACCTGGCGCTTTTTGTCACGTTCATCCGCCAAGCGTCCCTCCTCGATGCGGTCTCAACGCATCGTCAGTGCATGTGAACGCCGCCATTGATGTCGAGCGTCGAACCCGTCAGGTATGCCGCTTCGCGCGAGGCGATGTACGCGACGCCGGCACTCACCTCTTCCGGAGTCGCCAGCCGCTTGAGCGCCGTGAGCGCAGCAATGCCTGCCCGGATCTGTTCGTTGGTGTTGCGGAAGAACTCCGGGGTGCCGACCGGGCCAGGGGCCACGGTGTTGACCGTGATGCCGGCCGGTGCCAAATCGAATGCGGCCTGCCGCGTCAACCCAAAAAGCGCGGCCTTGGACGAGCCGTAGGCAATGTCGGTGCCGTTGCCCGCGACCTCGCCGGCGGCGGAGCCGATGATGATGATCCGCGAGTGCTCGCGCGGTGCAGCCAGCCGCTGTTGCGCAAACTTCTGGACGCAGCAGAACACGCCCGTCAGGTTGAGCGCGATCGTCTTGTCCCAGTCCATCTTGGCGATCGTCGCGACGTTGACCCGCTGGCCGAGGTGAACCACCGGCCCGCCCGACGCGATCACCAAGACGCTGGCGGGATCGCGCGCTTCGATGGCGTCGAAGGCTGCATTCACCGAGTCCGGACGGGTCGCATCCAGCTGGGCCACGTGGTGCCCTGCGCCTTCTAATCCGGCGAGGACGTCGCGCGCGCCTTCCAGGTTGAAATCGGCGACAACGACGCGATAACCCTGCGACGCCAACTTGCGGCAAATGTCGCTGCCAATCCCTCCCGCACCTCCAACGACGATGGCTCCACGATCTTCAGTCATACAATTTCCTTGATGATCCACGTCACTTGCTCTTCAAGTCCGGGTTGTTTCGGCTGAGGTAGGCCCCCAACGCTGCGAGATCGGCATCACTGATCTCCGTCTTTCGATAGAACGGCATGACGGAGATGCCATTGCGCACAAAGACCGCCACGAACTCGGGCGTGAGGTTGGTTCGCTCAGTCAGGAGCGCAGGGACGCTGGTGCCATATCTCATGCGCAGCGCGGATGTCCCCGGCAGCTCCGGAAAGGGAGGAAAGCCAGGGCCGGAACCGTGACAGGCAATGCAGTTGTATTCGTAGACCTGCTTGCCTTTTGCGATTTGATCGGCAGGCTCGTCCTTCGCTACCGCCGCCAATGCACACAGGGCGAGCGAAGCTCCGATCGGCAATGCGAGTGCTTTCATTTCGCGCCCTTTCTCATGGAACGGGGCCAGAAGCCGCCGCGACCCGGAGAAATGATCCCCTTCGGATCGACCGCATCTTTCAGCGTTTCGCAGAAGCGGCGCAATGCGTTGTCATTGAAGGCATAGGTGCCCATCACCTGCTCCTGGAACGCCGGGGCCGTGCGGTATTCGCCATAGCCGTGCTTGGCGCCGAGTGCGATCAAATGACGCATCGCATCGCGAGACCGCTTGTTGACCTCCGGGTCGGAGCGCGAAACGGGAATGATTCCAACGAGCACGAAGGCCCGCGTGAACGTGAAAGGCACGGTGAAGGGGCCGTATCCGAACGGACCCAGCGCCGCGTTGTGATCCACGCCGCCCGAGCGCATGCCCTCGGCAAAGATGCGCTGCGCTTTCAGGAATTCTTCACCGGTGCGAGGAACGATCGGCGAGAAGAACAGATGACCATCCGTCGGATTGCCGGGCCAGTAGGGGCTTCGCGCGCCGACGGAAAAGACGCCCAGGTTCGGTATCCCGACCTCGCCCTTGTAATGGACCGCATCCTGTGCCTCGGCCGACAGCGGGAACCTGAGGCTTTCCTTGTCTTCGTATCGTGCGCCGGGAATCGCTTTCTCGATCTTCGACTTGGCGTACTGCCACTTGGCTTCATTGATCTCTGGGGGGCCGTAGAAATTCAGACCCACCTGCCAGGACGGCAGCCCCTTCTCGGCGGCATATCGGTCCGCCGCGTTGCCGTTCCAGACATCGGGCGAACTGGCAATCTGACGCAACGCCGGATCGGCCATTTGTGCGTAGAACAACTGCGAATCGAAGATCGGCGTTCCGATGATGCCGCTGCTTTCCAGCACGCTGGTGATCTCGACGAGCGGGACGATGTCTTGCCGCCTCGGAACCGTGACCACCTTGCGCAGGAACGATTCCGGCTCCGGCATCAGATGAATCCCCATCTTGGTGACGATGCCGAAGCCCGCCTGCGAGAACAGGCCGTCGACATAAGGGCCATACCCGTAGCGGAAATCGGCGGAGGTCTTGGTCCCAGGCATGGCGCCCATGCCGGTGCGCAGCAATTCGCCGTTGGGCAGCACGACCTCCAGGCCACAGTGCGCCCAGAAGTGATCCTTGTATTGGCCCCAGGTCCAGCCGACGCCGTGATCCAGCGCGTTACCCACCACGCTGCCCCAGCCCGGATCGGGGCAATCAATCCAGACTTTGAGCTTGCGGCTGCGGATATGGCGATGCAGGTCGAAATAGGAGACACCGGGTTCGACGATCGCAAAGTGACGGCGATCGTCGACCTCGATGACCTTGTTCATCCGCTTGAGGTCGACGACCACGCTTCCGGAAAGATTGGGGGCAGGACCGCCATAGCCCAGGTTCTTGCCAGTCGAGATCGGGTACAGAGGAATGCCGAACTGGTTGGCGATGCGGACGATCGCCTGCACTTCCTCCACATTCTTCGGTGCAAGCGCGGCTGAGATCAGCCGCTCTTCGGCTTCACCCCACACAGGCGAGTACGGGTCGCGATACAGCGCCACGTCCTGGTCGGATGTGAAAGTCCACTCCTCACCGACGGCCGATCGAAACGCTTCGAGGGCTGCATTCCATTGAACGACTGTCACATTCGGCGGCATTGGCATTTCTTTGATTCCTACGAATTCAGAGACCATTCAAAGGCGCGATCACCCAGGTCACGAGCGCTTCCGTACCCGAGGTAGTCGCCTTGGGCACGATGGCGTGCGTGCAATCGCCCCACTCCGCCCTGCACCCGAGGGCCACGTCGACGGAGGGGCCGCCGAACGCATGTGCTGCGCCCTCGAGCTGAACGCGCATCGCGGAAGGAAGATCAGCGCTCGGGATGTGCCGGACCCCGTGCGCGCCTTCGCGATGGTCGATTCGAAGACGAACCCGCAATCCAAGGCTCCAGGCCATTTGCTCGAAGCAGAACAGCGCGCCGGTGCTTGTCAGGCCGATGAGCGGCATGGGACGGGCGTGCAACGCCGGGAGAATCTCATCGAACCACAGCGTGGATATCTCTCCCGAGATGCCGACCTGCCTGATCCCTTGGATCTTCGCCCGTTCGGCAAAGGCAAGACTCTGTGGAAAGCGGCGATCGAAAACAGCTCGCACGACGTCCGCGCGAATTTTCGCGGCCGCATTCGAAGCGCCGAACGGCAAGGCCAAGGTCGGCGCCAGAGCTGCAGCGAGCATCACGTCTCGACGATGCAAGCCGGGCCGTGACGAATCAGGCGCCACCACGCCGTTTGCCTTGAGCGTTGCTTTCATCTGTCACTCCTGGCCGCGAGGTGCGCGCGAATCTCATCAGGAATTGGCACCGCCCGCAGGTCTTCAGGGTTCGCAATGGGGTGGACTCCCCACACGCGCACATCAGTCGCTTCCATCAGGCATGTTTCTCCGCGGTACATCCGGTGTTCGAACGTGAGTGACTTGGTCCCCACCTTCGCAACCTCGATGACGTGCTCGATGCGGTCGTGCAGCTTCGCCGCCTGCCGGTATCGCAGTTGCTGCTCGAGCACCGGCAAGCCGCAGCGCAGGTCGCCTTCCAACATCCGGTGCGGGTCCACGCCGAACGAAAGGAACATGTCGGTCACCCCGTCGACCATCCAGCGCAGGTAGTTGGGCGAGAAGATGATCCCGGCGGGGTCGCACTCGCTCCAATGGAGCAGACGGGAGTAGCGATAGACCATCCCTGGCGCAGCGCCAACCAGGGGCTGGTTCTCGATTCCACTCATTTGACGATCCCTGGAAGCCAGGTGGCAATGGGCGGAAAGAAGAACATCGCCACAAGCATCAGCATGCTCATGACCACGTATGGCACGACCGCGCGGAAGATGTGGGCCATGGTCACCGATGGCGGGGCGACGCCCTTCATCGTCATCAGCAGCAGTCCATGCGGGGGCAGCAACAGCCCCATCTGCATGCAGACGAGGAACATGATGCCGAACCACACCGGGTCGACGCCCAGCTTCTGCACGATCGGCATGAAGATGGGAATGGTGATGAGCATCATGCTCACCTGATCCACGAAGATGCCCAGGAAGATCAGCATCGACATCATCCCGGCGATGATTGCCATGGGCCCCAGTCCCACGGCTGTGATCGTCTCGACGATGCCGTTGGAGGCACCGGAGAAAGTCAGGATCTGCGCGAACGTGGTCGCGCCCATGATGATCAGCAGCAGCATCCCCGAGATCCCGATGGTCCCCCTGAGCGACTTCATCAACGCGCGGGTCGACAGCGCGCGGTACGAGAGCGCAATCGCCAGCGTCGCCACCACACCTAGCGCCGCGCTTTCGGTCGGCGTGGCCCAGCCGAACACCATCGCGCCGACCACCACCCCAAAGATCGAGAGCAGCGGCAGCACGTACTGGCAAAGCGGCCTGAATCGCTCCCAGCCGCGAAAGTGCTCGAACTCGGTCGCGGGCGCCAGCGAAGGATTCGTGGCGGAGCGCAGCACGATCCACGCGACGAATCCGAGCGCCAGGAGGAGCCCGGGCACGATGCCGCCAATCAGCAGCCCGGAGATGGAGATGTTCGCCAGGCTGCCCAGCAGCACGGACAGCGCGCTGGGCGGGATCAGCATGTCCACCGCCCCGATCGCCATGATGGGTCCCGTGGCCATCGTCGGGTGGTACCCGCGCTGCAGCATGACGGGCACCATCAGCGAGCCGAGCATCGCGGTGGTCGCGATGGTCGACCCTGAGATCGCCGAGAACACGGTCCCGGCCACGACAGCCACGACGGCCAACCGCCCCGGCACGCGCGTGACCAATCGCTCCACGCCTTCAATGACCTTCACCGCCAATCCGGTGTGGAACAGGATTTCGCCCATCAGGATGAACAGGGGAATGGGGGTCAGCGAAAAGCTGGTGACCGCGACGACACTGTTGCGCACGAGCTGGCCCAGCCCCGCTTCGCCGCCCAGGTAGACCCAACCACCTACCAGGTTGGTGAACAGGAATGCAAACGCCACCGGGAGCCCGGCAAAGAGGAGCAGAGTGGAGCCGCCAAGCAGCAACCACGCCGGGACAATCCAGGCACTCATGATGCGGACACCGCGTCGGAACGCGGCATCTTCGGACCGTCCGCAAGCCGCCACATGCGAAACGCGAATTCGACAGTCAACAACGAGAACGCGATCGGCAAGGGCGCCATCACCCACCACTCCGGAACGACGATGCTCTTGATCTGGATCGCACCGCTCGCATGGCTGCGCAAGGTGACGACCAGGCCCATGCCCGCCAGCGCCACGCACGCGCCGAAAGCCAACGCGTCCGACACCCACTCACAGGCCCAGGCAAGCTGCGGGGGAAAGGCCCGCAGCAGGATGTCGACTCGAATGTGCTGCCCACCCCTGAGCAACCAAGGTGCGGCCAGCAAGGTGCAGAGGTACAAGGCGTACTCCGAGATGTCGCTCGCACCTGGAAAGCCGCGCGGCAACCCGGGTATCTCCACGTTCCGAAGCACGACGTCCAGGGTGATCGAGCTCACCATCACCAGCAACAGCATGCAGGCCAGCACCACCATGAGGTCATACAGACGACCGAAGCCCGCCTGCAGCGCTTCGATGATGTTGCCATGGGGTGTGCCCAGGATCTCGTGCCGTGCCACGCTGCTCATGGCTTCTTGGACAGCAATGCGCGCAGCTTCGGGCCATGGACCGGGCTGGTCTTGATGAGGTCGGCCCAGCCCGCTTCGTACACGGCGTCCAGGTACTTCGCGGTGTCCTCGGCACCGAAGGTGAGCGGCTGAATGCCGGAGGCGTTCTGCTTCGTCTTTTCGTCCTCGCCTTCCTTTCGCCAATACGAGGAGTTGGCCTCCACCTCCATGGCCATCTTCTGGACGAAGTCGCGCTGCGGCGGCGTCATCGCCTTCCACTTGTCCAGGTTCATGATCAGCGACACGTCGGCGTCGTAGAACCCGGGGTCGATCCTGAACTTGGTATGGCTCGCCAGGTTCAGGTCGAAGATGCCCCCGATGGACCAGCCGTATCCGTCGATCACGCTGCGTTCCAGCGCGGTGTAGATCTCGCCCGGCGGGATGACGACGACGTTGCCGTTGAGCGCCTGCACCGCCGGCCGGATAGCGGGCGAAACGCGGACCTTCCTGCCGGTGAGATCGAGCTTGTCGACCTTCTTCGTCAGGAAGATGTGGAAGGGGTAGCCCTCGACCATGCGGGCGAGGTACTGCATGTTGCCCTTGTCGTTCCACACCTTGTTGATGTATTCGATCGCGCCGCTCTTGCGCTGTTCGGCCACCGGGATCTGCGCCATCTTCAGCATGTCCGCCTCCGGGAACACATTCGTATAGAAGGCGCCCGGACTCAGGGCCATGTCGACCACACCGGTTTTCACCGCATTGCCGATCTCGAAGGTCGGGACGGCCCGGGGACCCCCGATAAAGGTGATCTTCACCAGGCCCTTGCCCTGCGCATTCACCCGCTCGCTCCACTTCACCAGCGCCTGGGACCAGGCCGTGTTCTCGGGGAACGCGGTGACCAGGCGGATCTGCATTTCTTGCGCGGTCGACGCGAAGGCCAGCAGGCTGAGGCCTGCCGCGATGGCGAGACGCTCGAACGTTTTGATCATGGCTGCATGTCTCTTTGTTGTCGTTGAAGGAACAGCGCGGGACCGCGTCACATCGCAAGTGAAACGGGCGCGATCTCGATCGTGCGAGGCCGCTTCAGCTGCGTCAGCAACCGCTCGGCCTGATCCTTCGCCTCGGCGGCCGCCGTGGACTTCACTGCTTCATAGCCCCGGATCGCGGTGGGCAGCAGAAGCAGCTCCGTGACCTGTGCGGCGTTGCGCGCGTCGAGCAGACGGAGCGCTTCGGTCAGCGCCGCCTCGTACCACGCGATCAGCGCACGTTCCTCGCGCCGCGACGCGAAGGCGCCGAAGGGATCGAGCGGCGTACCCCGCAGGAACTTGAACGCGGCCAGCGTCTTCAGAACGGGACGGATCCAACCGCCGATGCGCACCTTGCCCTTCACGCCAAACAGGCGTGCGAACGGTGGCTGCAGGTTGTACTTCAGGCGAACGCTGCCGTTGAACAGGCCCGCCACGCCCTCGTCGAAGCCCGATTTCGTGAGCAGCCGCGCGACTTCGTATTCGTCTTTGTAAGCCATCAGCTTGTGCAGGCTCTCGGCCACTGCGGCCGTGACCTCGAACGCATGCCGTTCGCCCCGCGCGGCAACCTCCGCTTCCATCGAGGCCACGACACGCTCCAGGTAGTGGGTGGCGTAGGCGGTGTCCTGGTAGTCGGCCAGGTCGACCGAGCGCAGCATCACGCGGTTGCGCAAGGGCTCGGGCAGCCTGCCCAGCCGCGACTCGAAGGCGGCCAACACGGTGAACCGGCCCTCGCTGCGCAGGGCGTTCAGCCGGCCGGTCCGGTCTGCCAGGGGGCGCGCCTTCAGCACGCCCAGGGCCTCGACCTGTTCCGGCGCGTGTACCCAGAGTCGCCCGGCGCGAAACGCCTGGGTGTTGGCCTCCACCTGCGTGCCATTCAACGCGATGGCCGCTTCGATGTGCTCGGCGCGGATCGGCAGCCAGCCGGCCTGGTAGGCCGCACCGATGGCCACCATGTTGGTCATCATGAAGTCGCCGAAGAGCGCTTCCGCCATGCGACGGGCGTCCAGCGTCAACGAGGCGCCCTCCCGGGCCGCCCTGGCGACCGTGTCGCAAAGCTCCTGCGCGGGCAAGGTCTTGCTGGAGTCGCGGATCACTTCGCCGCTCGGGAACACGCCAGCGTTGATGACCGCACGCGTGCGGTCCGTGTCGCAGCACATCAGGTTGCTCGCGCTCGCTGCCGCGAGCAGGTCGAGCGCGAGGTAGAGGTCGGCCTTGCCGATGCCGACCTTGTTGGTCAGCGGTGGCTGTTCCGCGGGTGCCAGGATCAGGCTCGAGAGCACGGCACCCCACTTCTGCGCTGCCCCGGTTTGGTCGTACGTCTTCACTTGCAGCCCCTGCATGGCCGCGGCCTGCGCGAGGATCGCACTCGCGGTCAGGACGCCGGAGCCCCCCAGGCCGGGAACGTAGACGTGAAAGGGCGCGAGCAGCGGCTCTGGCGAGACATCGGGAAGCTGGGCGGCATCGATGGTTGGGCGCTTGGGCTTGCGCAGACCCTTGCCGGCCTCGATCTCCACCGTCACGAACGATGGGCAGTCGCCCTGGATGCACGCCTGGTCCTGGTTGCAGGTGGACTGGTGGATCTGCGTCTTCAATCCGAACTCGGTGGGCACCTTCTGCAACGACATGCAGTTGGCCTTCGCGCCGCAGTCCCCGCAGTTCTCGCAGACCTCCTCGTTGACCACCGTGAACACCGTCGTCGGGGGCAGCAGTCCCCGCTTTTGCCGCCGGCGCCGCTCGTTCGCGCAGGCCCCGTCGTAGATGAGGATGGTGACGCCCTTGATTTCCGCCAGCTCCTTCATGGAGGGCTCGATGTCGTCCGGCGCGCGCAGCACCACCTCCGTCGGGAGCTTCACCTTGGCGTACGACTCCGGCTCTTTCGTGACCAGGACGACGCGCATGGCGCCGTCCTGCAGCAGGCGGCGGGTCAGGTCGGCGATCGCGCTGGCACCAACGGCCTCCTGGCCGCCGGTGTTTGCGAGCACACCGTTGATCAGGAGCTTGAACGTCATGTTCGCCCGGCTCGTGATCGCGAAGCGGATGTTCTGGTAGCTGGAGTGGAACAGCGCGCCGTCGCCGACGTTCTGCACGATGTGAGGCCGGCTCGTGTACGGCGCCAAACCGATCCAGGGGAGCCCTTCGCCACCGAGTTGCGTCGTCGCTTCGACGCGCTTTTGCGGCTTGTCCATCAGCGCCGCGAACAGGTGGCATCCCGGCGCGCCCCAGGCCATCTGGCCCGGTGCGAGCAAGGTGGACACGTTGTGCGGGCAGCCGGAGCAGTAGTTCGGCGCACGGCCGGGCAAGGTGGGGCTGCGCGAGACAGACTTGCTCTGCAGGTAGGCGACCCGCTCGAGGCCTCGGGCCGGCAGCGCGATGCTGCGGCCGAGCACGCGGGCGAGCCGTTCGACCAGCATGTCGCTGGTCATGCCGCCCTCGATCGGGAACAGGCGCTCGCCGTCGGTGTCGGTCTTGCCGACAAGCTGGGTCACCGTGGTGCCGACGATGGCGGCGGCGACCTGGCGTTCCAGGAAGTCGCGCTTCTCCTCGATCACGATCACCGTGTGCAGGCCTTGTGCAAACTCCCGGAAGAAGGCGCCATCGGACGGGCAGAGCAGGCCCACCTTGGCCAGCCGGATGCCATGGGCCTCCAGCGCCGCGTCGTCCAGGCCCAGGTCCTCCAGCGCTTGCCTCGTGTCGGCCCAGCTCTTGCCCGCACTGATGATGCCGACGCGGTCCGCGGGTGTGGCGCGCACGACCCGGTTCAGGCCGTTGGCACGTGCGTAGGCCACCACCGCAGCGTGGCGCTCGTCGTACAGACGACGCTCGGTTTC
Source organism: Rhizobacter sp. P5_A1 (assembly GCF_056400745.1). Taxonomy (NCBI): domain Bacteria; kingdom Pseudomonadati; phylum Pseudomonadota; class Betaproteobacteria; order Burkholderiales; family Sphaerotilaceae; genus Rhizobacter; species Rhizobacter sp. P5_A1. Next base: position 42,103 of record NZ_JBFUKR010000020.1, on the reverse strand, counting down.
CACGTTGGTGACCGGAAAGAACCGGTGGTTGGCGGCTCTCGCGAACGGCTTGCCGCCGACCTGCAATTCGGGAATCTGCGGTCGCAGGCCGTGCGCCCGCATCTGCACGACCTCGCCGCCGTCGCACAGGGTGCCGACCAGCTTCAACGCCGTCCAGCAGCCCGAGTAGCGGGACAGCGCGGCCGCATGCAGCCCGTAGTCGAGGAACTCCTGCACGCTGGCCGGGTAGAGCACCGGGATGCCGTGGTGCTCGAACGAGAACTCCTGTTGGTAAGGCACCGTGGAGCTTTTCGCCTCGTGATCTTCGCCACTGAGAATGACCACCGCACCGTGCTCGCTGGTGCCCGCGAAGTTGCCGTGCTTCAGGGCATCGCCCGAGCGGTCCAGCCCCGGGCCCTTGCCGTACCAGTAGCCCACGACCCCGTCGACATCGGGATGCGGGTGTTCGTCGAGCATCTGGGTGCCGATCAGCATCGAGACCGCAAACTCCTCGTTCTGGGCGGCCTGGTGCGTGATGCCCTCGGCCTCGAGCGCGTGCCGGGCCTGCCGCATCGCAATGTCGATGCTGCCCAGCGGCGATCCGGGATAGCCCGTCACGAAGGCCTTTGTGCGCAGCCCCGCCGCCCGGTCCGAACGCATCTGCTCCAGCATCATGCGGATCAGCGCCTGGTTGCCGTTCAGGAACGCCAGCGGCGTGTCGGCGTCGTGGCGGGCGTCGAGCGAAGCCGTCATGCCGCGTCTCGCCCGGCCATCCGAACCGTCATCGAACCGACACCTTCGACGCTGGCATCGAGCACGTCGCCGAACGTGACCGGGCCGACACCGGCCGGCGTGCCGGTCATGATGACGTCGCCGGGATACAGCGTGTAGGTGGCCGAGGCGTACTCGATCAGGCGTTGCACGTCGTAGATCAAGTAGCGGGTGTTCGACTGCTGACGCAGTTCGCCGTTGACGCGGATGCTCAGGTCCAGCGCATTGGGGTTGGCGATCTCGTCGGCGGTGACGATCCATGGCCCGAGCACGGCAAACGTGTCGGCGGACTTGCGAAAGCCCGGAAACTCGGGCCCGCGAACCGTCATGTCCAGGCCGATGCAGTAGCCGAACACGTGGTTGAGCGCATCCTCGCGGCGAATCCTCTTGCCCCGCCGGCCGATCACGACGGCCAACTCCACCTCCTGGTCGGTGCGCCGGTCGGGAAACGGGATGACGATCTCTTCGCTGCAGCCGATCAACGAGCTGCCGGCTTTCAGGAACAGGCCGAACTTGTCCAACTCGGTGTAGGTCTTGCCGTGGTTGATCTGCGCGTCCGCATTGGCTTCGTCGATGTGGTCGCGGTAGTTGATTGGCGCGCCGATGATCTTCCCGGGGTTGGCCACCGGTGCGCGCAGACGCACGCTCGCAAGCGGCACCCGCCGGCCCGATTCAGCGGCCGCCCGGACCTCGTCGCGCAGTGCCGGGAAGTGCTCGATCACGAAATCCGACAGGGGATAGGGCCACGCGGGCCGTGCGACATGCTGGAAGACGTCGGTCACATCCACCACATGCTGGTCGAGGACGATGCCGATGCGGTGGGCATCGAAGAGGCAGAGTTTCATGACGCGGTGGGTCTGAGTTCAGCTGCGCTGCTCGCGCAGCAGTCCAAGCTTCTCGTGGACCGGGCGGTCGGAGTAGCCGAAGAGAACGGTGTCTTCGTGGGCGTGCGCCGACCAGGCCGTCCAGCCCGGGATGGCCACGATGTCGTTGGCCCCGATCGACAAGCTGCCACCCTGCTGCAGGACGATGTCGGCACGCCCTTCCATGCCGACCAGCACCAGGCTGTCGGTGCTGCGGTAGGAACGCGTCTGGAAGCCGCTCGGGAACTGGCGCAACGTCGTGCCCAGGGTCGGCATGGCCCAATCGCCGTTCAAGGGATTCACGTACTTCAGGCAGATGCCCAGGTGCGGATCGACCTCGCCGCCACGGGCGAGCACTTGCAAGGCGTCGCGCGAACGCTCGTACGGGTACGAGAACACGGGCGAGGTCATGCCGGCCTTGCGGTCGGCGTCCAGCGGCAGCATGCCGGAGCCGAAGCGAGCGGTGGCCTCGCCTTCGGTGCGCTGCAGCGCCTGCGCACGGACTTCATGGTTCTCGCGAAAGCCTGCGCGCAGGAAGCTCACCAGCGGCACATCGAGGCCATCGAGCCAGACCACCGGTTCGTCGCCTTGATGCCCATGGTCGTGCCAGGTCCAGTGCGGTGTGATGATGAAGTCGCCGCGCCGCATGCGGGTTTTCTCGCCGTCGACGGCGGTGTACGCGCCATCGCCGTGCAGCACGAAGCGCAGCGCGGATTGCGTGTGCCGGTGGGCCGGCGCCACTTCTCCCGGCAGGATCAATTGCAAGCCGCCGTAGAGCGTGTCCGTCACCTGCGAGCGGCCGGGCAGGCCCGGGTTCTCGAGCACGAGTACGCGACGCTCGGCTTCTTCGGTGCTGATCAGTTCGCCCGAGCGCAGCAGTTGCGGGTAGACGTCCTGCCAGCGCCAGCACCAGGGCTTGGCGGCGGGGACGGGCTCGGCGGGGACCAGGCCCTGAAGCACGCTCCACAGCGGCGCGAGGTTCAGCGGTCGCAGCGCGTCGTAGTACTGCTCGCGGAGCGATTGGCGCACGGCAACCGGAGTGGACGGTGCGTTCACCGCTGCGACTCCACCACCTGTGCGCGGCTCTTCTCCTCGGCTTCGACTGCCGCGACGAACGCCGGGTCCATCTTGCGCAGGTCCTGGCGCGTCACCTTGCCGGTGCGCGTCATATAGTCGTGGGTGAAGGCCAGGGGCGACAGGTGCAGCCGGTCATCGACGGCCTCGTACCAGTCGAGGCTGCGCGCGGCCGCCTCTTGGAACTCGGCGGATGCGGGCCGCCGGCTGTTCTCGAAGGCTGCCAGTGCGGCGCGCGCGTCGCCGCCGGCGCTGCCGACCGCGTCGCACAGCGCCATGGCGTCCTGCATGGCCATGCGGGTGCCTGAGCCGAGCGAGAAGTGGACCGTGCGATACGCATCGCCGATGAGGATGAAGCGATCGTGGCTGGCACGTGCGTTGGAAATGATGTTCGCGCGGAACCAACTGGAGCGGTTGCTCAACAAGGGCATGCCGTCGAGCTCTTCGCTGAACACGCGCGCACAGAACGCGCGGCTGTTCGACTCGCTCATTGTGTTGAGGCCGGCGCTTGCCCAGGTCTCGGGCGAGCATTCCACGAGGAAGGTGCTGTGGGTGGGGCTGTACTGGTAGCAGTGCGAGATGAAGGTCCCCCACTGCGTCGGCACGAAGATCAACGACACCGGGTGAAAGAGCGCCTCCGTGCCGTACCACGCAAAGTGGTTCCGCCGGGTCTCGATGCGGGTGCCGAACTCGTCTGCGAACTGCGTCCGCAGGGTGCTGTTGCCACCGTTGGCGAGCACGACCAGATCCCAGCTGGCATCGATGTCTGAGAGGGAGACGCTGCGGTTCCACTCCAACTCGACGCCCACGCGCTCGCACGCCGCTTCGAGCCTGGCCAGCAGTTCAAGCCGCGGGGTGCGCGAGAACTGATTCCCGTGGATGCGCACGCCCTGCCTGCGGTGCACCACTTCGATGTAGTCGCAGGTCTCCTGACCACGGATGAAGTCGGCAAAGAACTCTTCGTCCGCAGCGCGGATCGCATCGAGCGCCACACCGGAGAACACCACACCCCATCCGTAGGTGGCGCCGCGCGCGTTCTGTTCGACAACGCGGACGCGGTGCTCGGGATGCCGCTTCCTGAGCAGGTACGAGAAGTACAGGCCCGCTGGCCCGCCGCCCACCACGAGGATGTTCAAGTCTTGTCTCCGTATTCTTGTGGCGCGACGTCCGCAGTGGACTGCGCAGCCGGACTATTGACGCCCATCAACATTTAGGCAATAAAGCCGACCTTAAGATTGATATTTATCAAGCAAATGAATTCCATGGACCTCAACCTGTTGCCCGTGCTGGTCGCCTTGCACCGCTCGCGCAGCGTCTCGAAAGCTGCCGCCGAGCTCGACCTGAGCCAGCCCGCAACGAGCCTCGCCCTGGGACGGCTGCGCAAGGCCTTCGACGATCCTCTGTTCGTGCGATCACGCGCAGGGATGCTTCCCACCCCTCGCTGCACGGAGTTGGCCGACGCCGCAGCCAAGGCCATAGCCGACTTCAGCGGTCATGCGCAGAATCAGCCCGCATTCGATCCAGGGACGTCTCGTCGCGACTTCGTCATCACGACGCCCGACGTCGGCGAGCTGCACTTCCTGCCGGCGCTGATGGCTTACCTTGATCGAGAAGCGCCCAACTGCAATCTCCGGTCCGAGCCGTTTTCGACGGCGGACGTTGGCAATGCGCTGGAAGACGGGCGCTGTGACCTCGCGCTCGGGCTCTATCCCAACCTGGAGCAGCCCACGCTCTACACGCAGCAGATCTTCATGCACACCCTCGTCTGCCTCGTGAGAGCGGATCACCCCACGGTGCAGTCGTCACGCATCAGCATGCGTCGATTCCTGGAGCTCTCGCATGTTGTCGTGCAACCGACGGGCCGCAGCCAGGAGTTCTTCGAGGCGCTGCTGAAGGAGAAGGGCTTCACGCGCAGGATCCAGTTGAAGACGGTTCACTTCCTCTCGGTGCCGTCGATCATCGCCGTCACCGACATGATCGTGACGGTGCCGCGATCGATCGCGGATTACTACATCCGCCTCGAGCACCTGCGCGTCGTGGAGCCACCCATCAACATCAAGCCGTACCCGATCCGGCAGTTCTGGCATCCGCGTTTCCACAACGACCCCGCCGTGCGGTGGCTGCGGGAGTCGGTCGTCCGTCTGTTCGGCACGGTCGCCGCTTGACGAGCGCAGCACACACTCAAGAAGCGACCCTTTACTCCGCATGCTTGCTAGCGTTGCGCGCCTTGGCCCATCTGCCGTTCCCACGTCCGTCAAATTTCTACTGCTTTCCCGTCAGAGCCGGGCGACAACGCTTGGTCGTTAGGGAAACTACCTCTCCGTAGTGCCTTGCGAAAATAGTCAGGAAACCTGACTATTTGCTTGTCCCACATCAATTGTTCCGCGCGAATCCTGCTGATCGACGCCGCGACAAGAGAGGCGGTGCAAGACATCTACATCCGCAAGGTGGAGAAGATCGGCGGCAAGCTGGTGAACCGCGCGTTCGACGTCTGCAAGATGGTCAAGGACGCCGGCAAATGATGGCGCCAGCGCACATCGAGGAGGACAGGTCGTGAAGTTCGTGCGCAATCTCTGGTACCCGGCCGCGTGGGGGCGCGACGTCAAGGCAGACAGCGCCCTGTACCGCAAGGTCATCAACGAGCCCCTGCTGATCACGCGCCGGTCGAACGGGCACCCGGCCGTGGTGTCCAACGTGTGCCCGCACCGCTTCGCACCGCTGCATCTCGGACAGAGGGACGGCGACCTGATCCGCTGCGGCTACCACGGTCTCGAGTTCAATCTCGACGGTCGGTGCGTGAGGAATCCAAACGCACCCTGCACCATCCCGAGTGCAATGGCACTGCGCACCTATCCGGCGGTGGAGAAGCACACGATGGTGTGGGTCTGGATGGGCGAGCAGGCGCCGGACGAGAGCCTGATTCCCGACTACTCGGTGCTCGACGTCGTCGACGGTTTGTCTCGACAGACCAGCACGTTCACGATGAAGGTCCATGTCGACCTCGTGTCCAACAATCTGATGGACCTCAGCCACGCCTCGTTCCTGCACGCGGGGCTCATCGCCGTTCCCCAGCACGCGGACGCCGATATCCAGGTCGCGCAGTCCGGGCGGACGATCACCTGCGAAAGGTGGTCTCGCAACGCCCCGGTGCCGACGGTCTTCGACATGCTGTTCCGCCGCGATGGTCGCAACGTCGACTTCTGGAACAAGATGCGATGGGACCCGCCGGCGTGCTTTCTTCTCGACGTGGGTTGCCACGCCCCGGGTGACCGCCCCGAGGAGGGCGCCGGCTACAAGGGCATTCACATCCTCGCGCCGGAGACCGACTCGAGCACACACTATCACGTCGGCATCGTGCGCAAGCCGGCCAAGGCCGAGGATGCGGCGATCGAAGCCGAGATTTCGCGGCTGCGCAGCCACGCGTTCCAGAACCAGGATGCGCCGATGATGGAGGCTATGCAGGAGATGCTGGGGATCGAAGAACTGCTGACGCGCCAGCCGGTGCTGATAAGCGTCGACTCGGGGCCTGTTCGGATGAAGCGTGTCCTCGACGAGCTGCGGGCTCGAGAGACATGACTGCGGGCGAGCGCCGAGCCATCGCCTGCCAGGTGCAGCAAGGTCCACTCGAAGCCGAAGCTCCGTCCAACAGCAACTGCTTCTCGAGGGGATCGGCGAACTGGTGCGCATCGTCGCGCGTGCGCCTTCCAGTCGCGGTTGATGGTTCCTTGTGAGCCCGGATTCCCGTCGATGAGCCGAGAAAGATCCCCGCAGGCGTCGCCCACTTCGACTCGACCGCATGGTCGCGACGACCGCTGGCGCCAAACCAACTTGGGACGCCTGCTCAGCAATGCGCTGCGCCGCTTCGAAGCACGTGTCATCGACCTGCTGACGGCGGCAGGGCACACAGAGGTCACCCTGACCCACATCAATGCCACCCGTCATCTTGACCTCGAAGGGACGCGGCTGACCGACATGGCGAGCCGTGCGGCCATGACCAAGCAGTCGATGAGTGAACTCGTCGAGCAGCTCGAGGCGCTGGGGCTGGTGGCGCGTCGGCCCGATCCGGCGGACGGACGAGCGCGGCTCGTGTACTTCACGCCCAAGGGGCTGAACTGGCTCGACGACTTCCGCCGCGCGGTGCACCGAGCCGAGACCGAGGTCGCCACGACGATCGGCGCGGAAGCCCTGCGCAACACCAAGGAAGCATTGGGCCGCTATATGCCGCCCAAGCAGGGCTGAGGCTGAGAGCCTCTCGGCGAGCCCGTGGACCAGCACTTTGACCATCATGCCGGGTGGCACGGCTGGTTGCGCTGCCCGCCTGAAAAAGGATCGAAGTCGGTGGATCAGGGTTCAGTGCCTCGGCACGACCTTGCCACGATGAACCGGTCGACGCGGAGTTGCGGGACGCGGCGATGGTCAGGCGGCGTGTTCCGCCGGTGCGGTCACGGAACGCAGCAACTGCGACTGCGTGCGGCCCACGCAGCGCTCCCGCACCCTTCACTCCTCCAATCAAAGCCTCACACGCCGACGTACGTGCTCAGCAGCCGCTGTCCGACGCGATCTCGCAAGACTTCGTCAGTGCCGTCTGCATAGGTCGCCAGCCGCACCTCCGCGGCGTGCATGGCCAGGGGATGAACTGCGCTGGCGCCGATAGCGCCCATGGCACGCATGCACGCCTCGATGCCGTCAAGCGCGACACTCACTGCGAAGACCTTGGCCTGTGCAGCGAGGACCGTGACATCATCACCACGCTGAACCGCCTGCGTGGCACGGTGCACGAGCGCATCGGCAGCCTCCAACCGGATCGCCACGTCCGCCAAGCTCCAGCGCAGCCCCTGGTGCTCCAGCAGCGTCTTGCGGAATGCCACTCGAGAGCCGCAATATTCCAACGCCGTACGAAAGGCCCCGAGCAGCGTAGCCACACACATCGCGGCCACATGCACGCGAGCGGCGTTGATGGAGTCGAGCGACGCCTTCAAGGCGGTGCCGGGTGGGTGCAGCAGGGCCCAGTCGGGTACCAAGTGATCTCGAAAGGAGATCTCAGCCAAGCGGAACGAGCGCGCTCCGGGCATCGGCATCTCCGCGCGCTGCACCGAAGCACCCGCGCAGGGCACCAGGAAGCTGGCGATGTCAGACCCAGCGCCGTCGGGGGCGCGCGCCAGAAGGGTCACCCAGTCCACGATGAGACCATTGCTGACCCAGGCCTTTGTCCCGTTCAGCATCCACCCACCCTGGACCGGCACCACGCTGCTGGTCAGGGCGCCACTTGGCGGTGTGAGGTTCTTCGCGTTGGACAATCTCGTCGCAGTCGGAACGCACGAAAGCCTCGGCGAATTCAGGTGATCGCGGTCACGCCGGCGCGTGCGATCTGCGCATCCTCGCTGGACTTCACGCCGCTGACGCCGACAGCACCTAGTCCACTGAATCAGAAGAATCGGCGGTGATACGCCGGGTCGGGTCCCGCGTATTTCCACTTCAACGGTTTTGGATCCTTGTTGTACTGACGGATGTATCGCATGAGCTTCTTGTCGAGGTCCTTGGGTGAGGTGAAGATGCCGCGGGTGATTACGTCGCGTTGGATGCGGGCGAACCAGTTCTCCACCTGGTTGAGCCACGACGAGTAGGTTGGCGTGTAGTGGATCTGGACGCGACGATGCTTGGACAAGAACGCTTCGACGAGTTCGGTCTTGTGACTGCTGACGTTGTCGCAGATGACGTGAATCTGGCGATGCCAGGGCTGGCTGGCCACGATCTCTTCGAGGAAGGTGACGAACTGCTCGCTGGTGTGGCGAGCGGCGGTCTTGCCCAGCACCTCGCCGGTGGCCGTGTTCAGCGCCGCGAACAGGCTCAGCGTGCCGTTGCGTTTGTATTCAAAGCCATGGCTCTGGGCCCGCCCGGGCGACAACGGCAGCATCCGGTCCTTGCGATCGAGCGCCTGGATCGCAGTCTTCTCGTCCACACAGAACACCGCTGCGTGCGCCGGTGGGTTCAGATACAGCCCGATCACATCGGCCGCTTTGGACTCGAAGTCCGGATCGTTGGAGACCATGTGGGTGTCCAACCGGTGCGGGCGCAAGCCGTGCTTGCGCCAGATGCGCTGCACGGCGGAGAACGACACGTCGCCGAGTTCGCTCGCCAGCTTGCGGCTGCTCCAGTGGCTGGAGCCATCGCGGGGCAAATGCTTCAGGGTTCGATTGAGCACTCGCGCCTCCAACTTGGCCACCGAGCGCGCCGGCGCACGGCCCGGGTGCAAAGACACCAGCCCCGCCAAGCCCTGCTCGTCGAACGCCGCGGTCCAACGCGACACGAATGCGTCGTTGCAGCCGAGCTTGGATCGAATATCGACGCGGCGCTCTCCGTCGGCCCACAGCAGCACACAGCGCGCCCGACGCGCCAGCGCCGCATTGCCGTGCCGCTTGCGCATCACGGCGTCCAATTCACTTCGTTGCTCGCTCGTCAGCATCGTTCGTTGCATGCCTCACTATCTGCGAGCGATGCATCCGATTTCAATGATTCAGTGGACTAGCGCGTGTCCGTCAACGACGATGGGGACGCCCCCTTCAAGCATGCCGCTGATACCGGGAGCAGAGAGAAAGGAGAACCGGCCACTGTTGATCATCTCTTCGTAGCCTTTGCTCTCTTTGCGACCGAGCGCGGCGGTATGCGCCTTTGCCACGGCGACATTCGAAGAGAGAGGAGCAGCGCCATCGAGACGATTCAGCCAGAGCAGATGCCCTCCGTCGTCAACGATCGCGATGGTCACCTTCCACTCATTGCGCTTGGCCTCTGCCTGCGCAGCCGCCGCGATGCGTTCCACGTCTGCGGACTCGAGATAGGGTCGGGTTTTCATGGGTAGTGTTCCTGCTTGCCGTCTTCAGATTGTTTGCTGGTCACATCGGCCCAGGGGGCTCGCCACTTTCCGATGTCGTCGATGCCCGCGTAGCCGGCGGCCATCGAGGGCCTTTTCGCCCGCCGTAGTTTCGGCGGGAACGCCAATCAACATGTTGCTTCCTCGGCGGTCTATGCGGTCTCGTTCAGGGCATCGCCCAACGCGCTGATCATTCGGTCGATCTCGGCAGGTTCCGAGATGAACGGCGGCGCCAGTTGGATCGTGTCGCCGCCGTACCGGACGTAGAAGCCCTTGCGCCAGCAAGCCATCGCGATCTCATAGGGGCGCTTGGCGGGTTCACCCGGAAGCGAAGCAATCGTGAGGCCCGCAGCCAGCCCATAGTTGCGTATGTCGGCCACGTGCCGCTGCCCCTTGAGCGAGTGAACCGCAGCCTCGAAGTGCGGAGCGAGACTGCGCACCCGCCCGACCATGTCCTCCTTCACAAGAATGTCGAGCGCGGCGTTCCCTGCAGCACAGGCAACGGGATGCGCGGAGTACGTATAGCCATGCGGAAACTCAAGCATGTACTCGGGTCCGCCTGCAGCCATGAATGTGTCGTAGATGTCTTTGCTGACGATCACCGCACCCAGAGGCTGCGCACCATTTGTCACTTGTTTCGCCACGTTCATGATGTCTGGGGTGACACCGAACGCTTCTGCTCCGGTCATTGCACCAGCGCGTCCGAAAGCGGTGATGACTTCGTCGAAGATCAACAGGATGTTGTGCGCGGTGCAGATCTCACGCAAGCGCGTGAGGTAGCCCTTCGGTGGGACTACGACGCCGGCGGAACCCGAGAACGGCTCCACGATCACCGCCGCGATGTTGCTGGCGTCGTGCAGCGCGATCAGGTCGAGAAGACGATCCGCCAGCTCAATGCCGGTTTCAGGTTCGCCTCGTGTGAAGGCATTGGAGGCAAGCTGGGTGTGCGGAAGGTGATCCGCATCCACGGCGTGACCGAATGCCTTGCGATTTCCCCCGATGCCGCCCACCGAGATGCCGCCGAAATTCACGCCGTGATAGCCCTTCTCTCGGCCGATCAGGCGCGTCTTGCTGGCCTGGCCCTTGGCCCTCCAATACGCTCGCGCCATCTTGAGTGACGTGTCGGCAGACTCGGAACCGGAGCCAGTGAAGAACACATAGTCCAACCCCTCTGGAGTGAGCTCCTTCAGGCGGTTCGCCAACTCGAACGAACCTGCGTGACCGAACTGGAACGCCGGCGAATAGTCGAGCTTCGCGATCTGGCGGCTGACCGCCTCGGTGATCTCCGGGCGTCCGTGCCCCAGGCCGCAGCACCACAGGCCCGACAGCCCGTCGAAAATCTTGCGACCGTCGCTGTCCGTGTAATAGGCGCCCTTGGCTTCCACAATCATCCGGGGGTCGGCCTTGAATTGGCGGTTCGCGGTAAACGGCATCCAGTGCGCATCGAGCCAGGCGGCGTCCCTGCGGACTGCGCCGGCGGCTGTTTGAGGCATATCGAGAAGGTTCATGGTCGTCGCCGGTTCAAAGTGATGGATGCGATTTTGCGAGTGACGTGCTCGCGAATAAATAGGACAATGTCAAGGTTCACATGACATTCCATGAAACTAAAAACTCGCGCTTCATTTGGCCCGCACATTGGCCAGATCGGCGACTCGGATCTGCGGCTCTTGAAGGTCTTCAAGAGCGTGGCGGACTGCGGCGGCATGGCTGCCGCCGAGTTGGAGTTGAACGTCGGCATCTCGACCATCAGCCGGCAGGTCAAGGACCTGGAAACCCGCCTGGGCCTCACGCTCTGCCGCCGCGGCCGATCTGGGTTCGCACTCACGGCGGAAGGCCAACGCGTGTACGAGGAAACGGCGCGCTTCCTCGATGCTGCCGACGTGTTTCTTGTAGGTGTCGATGACATCCATCGTCGTATGGGGGGGCAGCTCGACATCGGGATCTTTGACAAGACCGCCACCAACCCCGCCGCCCGAATCGGCGAGGCCATTTCCATGTTCGCGGACAGTGCACCTGAAGTCGCGCTTCAGATCCAGGTGTCCACGATCAATGCGATCGAGCGAAGGCTGATCGACGGTAGTCTGCACGTCGGCATCATTCCGGTGCACCGCAATTCTGAAAGCCTCGAATACGACGAGCTGTTCGACGAAACGATGTTGCTCTACTGTGGCGAAGCGCATCCCCTGTTCAAGGGACGGCATCCCGTTGCGGACTGGAAGGCGCTCGCCGACTACAAGTTCGCCGGCCTGGGCTATCACTCGCCGAACATGGAAGCCAGCCAGCGAGCGGGCCTGCGGCGGACCGCGACGGGGCTGGACCAGGAGGCCATCGCGACTCTCATTCTCTCCGGCCATTTCCTGGGCTTTCTCCCTGATCACTATGCCGAAGTGTTCGAGAGGGCAGGACGGATGAAGGCGATCAGACCAGAGGTATTTCGCTACACCTGCGACTTCGTGGTGGTCACGCGCAAGTCGCCCGCGCCGGCTCGTGCCGCGCAAGCGTTCCGCGATTGCGTACTGAAGGCGCACTCGGCCGCCGGGCGGGCCACTGCCCGGCGGTAGCCACTCAACCTTACTTCGCCGTCGGCATCGCGAACTCGGCACCTTTTCCGATGCTCTCGGGCCAGCGTTGCATGATGGACTTCTGCTTCGTGTAGAAGCGAACCCCTTCCTCGCCGTAGGCGTGCATGTCGCCGAACATGCTCTTCTTCCAGCCACCGAAGCCGTGCCACGCCATAGGCACAGGGATCGGCACGTTGATACCGACCATTCCGCCCTGGACACGGCGTGCGAACTCCCTGGCCACGTTTCCATCACGCGTGAAACACGCGACGCCGTTGCCGAACTCGTGCGCGTTCACAAGGTCCACCGCCTGCGCGAAGTCCTGCACGCGCACGCACGCCAGCACCGGCCCGAAGATCTCTTCCTTGTAGATGCGCATCTGCGGCGTCACGTTGTCGAACAGCGTGCCGCCGGTGAAGAAGCCGTCCTCATGCCCCGCCACCTTGTGACCACGGCCATCGACCAAGAGCGTCGCGCCCTCTTCCACACCGTGCGCGATGTAGCCTTCAATGCGGTCGCGCGCCTCGCGCGTGACGATCGGCCCCATCTCGGCGTCCGGCTCCATGCCGTTCTTGATCACGAGAGCGCGCGCACGCTCAGCGAGCTTCGGCAGGATTCGATCCGCCGCGTCACCGACCAGCACCGCCACCGAGATCGCCATGCAGCGCTCACCGGCCGATCCGTACGCCGCGCCGATCAGCGCGTCGACGGACTGATCGATGTCGGCGTCAGGCATCACCACCATGTGGTTCTTCGCGCCGCCGAGCGCCTGCACGCGCTTGCCGTTGCGGGCGCAGGTTTCATAGATGTAGTTGGCGATCGGCGTGGAGCCAACGAAGCTCACGGCCTTCACATCCGGGTGTTCCAAGAGTGTGTCCACGGCGAGCTTGTCGCCCTGAACGACGTTGAAAACGCCGTCCGGCAAGCCAGCCTCCTTGAACAGCCTGGCCATCAGCAACGATGCCGAAGGGTCACGCTCGCTGGGCTTGAGCACGAAGCAATTGCCCGCGGCGATGGCCACCGGGAACATCCAGCACGGCACCATGCACGGGAAGTTGAACGGTGTGATGCCGGCCACCACGCCCAGTGGCTGGCGCAACGTCCAGTTGTCGATGCCCGTGGAGACCTGGTCGGTGAAGTCGCCCTTGAGCAACTGGGGGATGCCGCATGAGAACTCGATGATGTCGATGCCTCGGCTTACCTCGCCCTGCGCATCCGAGAAGACCTTGCCGTGCTCCGCGGTGATGACTGCGGCAAGTTCGTCCTTGTACTTGTTCATCAGCTCGAGGAACTTCAGGGTGACCCGTGCACGGCGAATGGGCGGCGTATCGGCCCACTTCGGAAATGCCGCGCTGGCGCTTGCAACGGCGGCTTCGACGTCGCACCTGTCCGCGAGGCGTACGTTGCGCGCGGCCGATCCGGTCGCGGGGTTGAAGACGGCCTGCGTGCGGCTGCCGTCGCCACGGAACGCCTTGCCGGAGATGAAGTGCGCCACTTCGGCGCTGTCGGTGAATGCAGGCTGCACGATAGACCTCGATGTGTAAGAGCTGCGGAGTCTAGGGAGGCGAACCAAAATTGAACAGACCGAAAACTTGAATTGATTGTTCATTCTGGAGAACAATGCGTCATGGACCGCCAACACATCGAAGCCCTCTGGACCCCCTTGCACTGGCTCACGGTGCTCAGCGTTCAGGGGAGCTACACGGCTGCCGCCAACCGGCTCGGCGTCAGCAAGGCCGCGATGAGCCAGCGCATTTCCGAACTGGAAAAAGCGGCTGGAGTGGCGCTTGTTCGCAGGACCACGCGAAGCGTTCAACTCACAGCCGCCGGCGTGCAGTTGGTCGAGAACACCCAGGGGGCCTTCGAGCAGATCGCGACGAGCTTCTCCGGCGTTCGGAACCTCGCAGGGACACCAAGCGGCAAGCTTCGCATCACCGCGCCGGTGGCCTTTGCCCGGCAGCAACTGGTGCATCGGATCCCGGCGTTCAGGAAAGCTTTTCCGGCGGTCCGTATCGAGCTGGAGATGTCGGACCAGCTCCAATCACTCGCACGCGAAGGCTTCGATCTGGCACTGCGCCACACGTCGACGCCTCCCGAAACACACGTCGCGTGGACACTTTCGCGCACGCATGCAGTGCTGGTCGCGAGCCGCGGCTACCTGAAGCGCAAAGGCATCCCGCAGACGCCTGCCGCACTGGTGCAGCACGATTGCCTTTTCTACCCAAGAGGTCAGTCCGTGCCGACCTGGAGCTTGCGGCAGCGCGGTACCAACGAGCGCAACCGCACGAAGGACGCGGCGGTTGTGCGGGTGAGCGGTCCGTTTGCCGCGAACAACAGCGAAGCGCTGCGCGACGCTGCCGCTGCTGGGTTAGGTATTGCCGTGCTACCGGACTTCAGTGCACAAAGCGCGTTGCAAACTGGCAAACTCGTGCAGGTCTTGCCCGAATGGGAGCCGGTCGAATCCTTTGGCGAATACCTGTACGCGGTGCGCCCCTACGCCGCGCACGTCCCCCGTGCGGTGGCGGCGTTTGTCGACTTCCTCAAGCAGCAGTATGCCGACGGTTTCTCGGCATGATCTGTCAGTCAACCATGATCGACAAATCTTCCTTGAGCTCCTCCATCACCACGTAGCTGTGCGACTCGGCTGAGACGGGTAGCCGCTTCAGGATGGTCCCCGATAAGTGGCGGTATTCGGCCATGCCCCGAAGACGGAACTTGACGAGGTAGTCGAAGGAGCCGGACACCAGATGGCATTCCATCACTTCGGGCACCAGCAGTAGTTCGTTCTTCACCCTTTCGAACACGTCACCCGACTTGGCCGACAGCTTGATCTCGACGAACACCAGCAATGACTTGCCCACTGCTTCCGCGTTGACTCGCGCGTGATAGCCGGTGATCACGCGCTCGCGTTCCAGGCGGCGCACTCGCTCGGCACACGCGGACGCAGAGAGCCCTATGTGCTCGGCGAGTTCTGTGATGGAAACGCGGCCATCCTTCTGCAGCCGATTGAGGATTTTGCAGTCGAGTCTGTCGAGGTCGCTCATTTCACGGTTTCATCCCAATAAATACGTATCGCAATCGTGATTATCACGCTCAATACTTATAACTTCCACGAAATTCATGCCTTCTTCATCGATAGAGTCTTGAAAACTCTCTGATAGAAGGATACTCCCGTGAAAGTCATGGTTCTTGGAAGCGGCGTCATAGGCACAGCCACTGCGTACTATTTGACTCAGTGCGGAGCCGACGTGACGGTCATTGATCGTCAAAGCGGCGCCGGATTGGAAACGAGCTTTGCCAACGCCGGCCAGGTCTCGCCCGGATATTCGACACCCTGGGCGGCACCGGGCATTCCGTTGAAGGCGCTCAAGTGGATGTTCCAAAAGCATGCCCCTCTCGCCGTCCGTCCCGATGGCAGCCTGTGGCAACTTCAGTGGCTCGCCGCGATGCTTCGCAATTGCACCGATGCCCGGTACACGGTGAACAAGGAACGCATGATGCGCGTCGCGGAATACAGCCGCGACTGCCTTCGCGCCCTGCGCGAAAGCACCGGAATCCACTACGAGCATCGCACTGGCGGCACCCTGCAGCTGTTTCGCACACCTGCACAGGTTGCGGCAGCAAAGCTGGACATCGCCGTCCTCGAAGAATGCGGCGTGCCCTACGAATTGCTCGACGAGGCGGGAGTCGCCAGAGCCGAACCGGCGCTCGCGTTTTCGAATGCGCAGCTTGCGGGCGGATTGCGCCTGCCCGGCGATGAAACCGGCGACTGCCATCTCTTCACGAAGGAGCTCGCCGGCCTCGCTGAGCGCCAAGGCGTGAAGTTCCTGTTCGGTCGCAACGTGAGTCGCCTGCTGCACGACGGCCAGCGCATCCAGGGCGTCCGGGCGTCCAGTTGGGCAGTGAACTGCTGCGCGCGGACCGGTACGTGATGGCGATGGGCAGCTACACCCGAGATCTTCTCAAGCCGCTGAATCTGCGTATCCCCGTCTATCCGGTGAAGGGCTACTCCCTCACGGTACCTCTTGTGGACGAGTCACTTGCCCCCGTGTCGACGGTGCTGGATGAAACATACAAGATCGCGCTGACGCGCTTCGACAACCGCATCCGCGTCGGCGGCATGGCCGAACTTGGAGGGTTCGATCTTGGCCTCAATCCCGCGCGCCGGGCGACGCTAGAGATGGTCACCCGTGACCTCTTCCCCGGCGGAGACCTGCGTCAAGCCGACTTCTGGACTGGCCTGCGCCCGATGACGCCCGACGGCACCCCCATCATCGGCGGCACAAGGTATTCCAACCTGTTCCTCAACACGGGCCATGGCACGCTCGGCTGGACCATGGCATGCGGCTCCGGCAAACTGATCTCGGACATCGTGACCGGCCGCACGCCAGACATCAACCCTTCCGGCCTGGCCCTGGAAAGGTACGAGACCTCGCGCACGCGCCCTGTTGCGGTCCGTCCGGTGACCGCATGAACAGGCCGGCGAGAGCTGATATCGATCTCGCAGCCCTTGCAAGAAACTATGGGAAGTTGAGGTCATTGCACGGTGGGCGCATGCTGGCCGTGTTGAAGGCCGACGCATACGGACATGGAGCGATCCAATGCGCTCGCCGTCTTCATGACAGCGCCGATGGTTTTGCCGTCGCGTTTGCAGAAGAGGCAATGACGTTGCGCAGCGCGGGTATAGCTTCGCCGATTCTTGTGCTCGAGGGCGTCTTTTCGCCGCAGGAGTTGCGCTACTGTCAATCGCAGAACCTGTGGATCGTCGTGCACCACGAAGAGCAACTTCGCATGGTGGAAGCGGAAGGCTGGACCCTACCGCCCAAGAGCCTGGGCGTATGGCTGAAGGTTGACAGTGGAATGAACCGGGCCGGCTTTCCGCTGGACAAGGTCCGCGCTGCCTATGAGCGGCTTTCCAACTGCGCGGCAGTCAATGGCATCGTGCTCATGACGCATTTCGCGTGCGCGGACGAACCTTCTTCGGAGATGACGCAGCGCCAGCTTCGCGAATTCGATTGGGCGACGGAAGGTTTGCCCGGCGATCGCAGTCTCTGCAACTCTGCAGGCGTACTCGCGTGGCCCGATGCGCGGCGCGATTGGAGCCGTTGCGGGATCGCACTCTACGGAGCCGACCCAATGCCACATGCGTCACTCGACCTCGAGCCCGTGATGCGGCTTCAAAGCGAGATCTTTGCTGTGAAAGACGTGCGTGCCGGCGACTCCGTGGGTTATGGCGCAAGCTTCATTGCTGAGCGGCCCAGTCGCGTCGGGCTGGTCGCCCTGGGATACGCGGATGGCTACCCCAGAGCCGCTGGCACAGGGACCCCCGTCCTTGTCGCGGGTCAGAGAGGCAGAATTGTTGGACGTGTCTCGATGGACATGATCACGGTCGACTTGACTGAATTGCCCGAATGCGGAGCGGGGAGCAGTGTTGAATTCTGGGGTGCCGGCCTCGATGTCAACGAAGTGGCCGGGCGCGCGGGAACCATTTCTTATGAGCTGCTCTGCAACGTGAAGCGCGTCAGGAAGGTCTATCTGGGCGGCGGTTCTTCCCGGCCTCAATCGCTCACAGAAACGGAACCTGCGGCTCAGTCCAGTCGTTGTTAGCCGGCAGGGCGTACATGATGAGGGCGAGCTGCAAAATCGCCGCGCACACAAACCCCCAGGAGTGCGCCGAAAATACTGCCAGGCAGACGGACGCAATCGGAAGCGCGGCGCCAACGGAGGTGAGCTTCGTGGGACGCCTGCTTCTGCTTCTGACGGTGGCTTGCGCGACCCACACTCCAATCAGCCAGATCACCAGTGCGATGCCAAGTTCGGGGGCAACCACATGACCGGTCAGCACTACGAGTGCGGCTAGGTGCAGGAATCCTGCCGAGACAACCGTCAGCACACTGGGCAGTTCTTTGACTGAATTGCCATGTAAGCGCACGCGACTTTTCATAGCAAGCTCAGGCGAATGTCGGATGCTAGGGCTTGGCCGCGGTACTCACCGCGAGTTCGCTGTCCATAGTACACGTGTACCGATCGCAGCGCCTGTCTCAATACCGTCCAGATCAGACATCTCGCACCCGGTACCAGCCAGCAAAACGCCAAGCGCGGAGCCGAAGGCTCCTGCTCCAACGACTCCTACCTTCACGTGCGTGATGCCTGTGAAATGGGCTTCGCCGTCAATACATCACCACGGCGGCGGCGGCATCTTGTCTGGATTCATCTTGACGTCGACAAGAATCGGCCTCCTGCCGCTTGCAATCGCCGCCTCGACTTTAGCCATGTCCTGAAGCGTGCGCACCGTCACCCCGTGGCCGCCCAAAGAGTCGGCAACCGGCGCAAAGTCTGGCCATTCAAAATCGGCCAACGAGGGATCCATATCCCTGTCACGGAACTGCACATGCTCCGAGCCGTAGCTGGAATCGTTGAACATGACGATGATGACATTCAGCTTGGTGCGAACCGCTGTATTGAATTCGGTAAGTCCACCCATCATGAAGCCGCCATCTCCGGTGATCAGCAACGTGGTGCGATCAGGCTCCGCTGTCGCCGCGCCGATGGCATGGGACATCCCAAGGCCAATCGCGCCTGAGTTGTGACCAAGGACAAAGAGCCGCGGGTCGGACACGAAGACGTTGGTCCATGCTTCTCCAAGATACCGGCCACCGTCTGTCACCAGTATGCGATTGGCATCGACCACTGCATCGAGTCTCTGGACGATCGCGCGCACGTCATTTTCGCCATCGACCACCTTCGTGGCCGGACGTGGTCGATGTGCCTCAATGGCCGTCTGCACAACATCCTCATCACTAAACCGCGAGGAGGACACTTCAGCTTCATCGAGCCAGTACGTCATGCGTTCAGCGACAGAAACACAGTCGCCCACGACACCGGCATGAACAAGATGATGATTGTCGATGTCGGCCGCGTCATCATTCACCAGCACGACCCGCTTGCCTTGAACAAGCGCTTTCTTCGAGGTTGTATTGTTGGTGAGGCTGGCACCAAATCCAATGATGCAGTCGCTCGCCAGGACCGCATCCACGGCCTCGGGGCTACTCACCGTGCCCAATACGCCGATGTTGCAGTCTTCGCCGCGAAACAGATCCTTTGCCTTTAGCGTCGTCATCACCGGTGCGCCAATCCGGCGAGCAAACGCCAATACGGCCTGACGGGCTTGGGATGACATGGCACCCCGGCCGGCGACCACGATGGGACGCTTTGAGCTCGCAACCACCCCGGCGGCGTCTTCAAGGTCTGGACTGTCAAGCGCGGCGGCATGGCGCTCGCGCAGTTTGAGGAGGCTTGGCACGTAGGGGGCGCTCAACCACTGGTACTCGGACGGCATGTTGAACACCACCGGGCGCCGTTCAGCGAAGGCTCGCCGAAATGCGCTGTGCAGATCCTGGATGACCGTCTCGGGCCCGCGCGCCTGTTCGAAGCCCGCTCCCGTTGCCAAGACCAGCTCGCGCTGCGCCAGGCTTTGGAGATGCGTTTTGCTCGATGAGATGTCGCCCGCCAACAAGACCACTGACAGGCGCGCTCTGACACCTTCGAGGAGGGCCGGAAGTGCGTTGATCAGGGCCGGGCCCTGCGTCACTGAAGCCACACCGATTCGGCCGGAAACGGACGCATATCCCAACGCCATGAGAGTCGCGCCGGCCTCATGCGCAGCGGCCACGTATTTGCCGCCGAGGTTCCGTACGAAGTGGTCGATATAGAACATGTTGGCGTCTCCCAGAACGCCAAAGATGGTCGTGATGCCGTTGTCCTTCATGAACCGGGCGACTGACTCAAGTACCTTCATTTCTCAATTTCCTCGTTGATCGCTCGATTGGCCCGAGCTGAAGCCTCGCCTTTGGGTCGACGCCAAGTGCCTGTCGATCGCGGCAATCGCAGGCACAAGCGAGAAGCCCGGCGCGGCGCTAGGCGCTGGCCGGGCTCTTGGAGTGAGTAGAAGACTTGCTACGCGACAGCCATGCGGCTCGCCGTGAGGGACACAGGCTGTGTGTCGTAAGCGGCGCCGTTAGATTCCACCTGGTGCGTGCCGTTCGAGGTGATGCCAATCTCCGGATCTTCGGCGAAAGGATAGATGTGAGTCATGTGCGTATCCCATACGAGCTTCACATGCGTGCCCACGCCCTTCGCTTGAGCCAGGCTGCCGTCGACCACGATCGTCATCCCGCCGCCGACTTCGACGTCGAATTGCACGACCTTGCCGACAAACTTCTCGCGGGCAATCCGGCCGTTGAGTACGTTCTGGCCTGGCCTGTCGACAGCGTCCACGAGCCGCAGGTGTTCAGGACGCACGCCAAGCACGACCTTTGCGTTTTGCCCGAGGTCGCCATGGACGCCATCTGCAGGACACGAAAGCGTGTTGCCAGCGACTGAAATCTGGTACTCGCCGCCATTTCGACCTACAACACTTCCCTTCAGGAAGTTCACTTTGCCGAGGAAGAACGCGGCAAATGGCGTTTTCGGCTTTGAGTAAATTTCCTTGGGCGCATCGAGCTGCTCGATCTTGCCCCCGCGCATCAACGCAATCCTGTGCGAAAGGCTCAAAGCCTCTTCCTGATCGTGGGTCACGTAGATCGTCGTGATGCCGAGCTGGCGCTGAATCGCGTGCAGCTCGTTTTGCATCGCTTCGCGCAGCTTCAGGTCCAGAGCGCCCAGTGGCTCGTCCATGAGCAATACCGACGGCGTATGCGCCAGCGCACGCGCGATGGCCACACGCTGCTGCTGACCGCCCGATAGCGCCGCGGGGTACCTGTCCGCCACCGCCGGGAGGCGGATGAGGGCTAGCAGTTCCTTCACCCGACGCTCCTGGTCGGCTCGAGGCATTCCCCGCGAGCGCAGGGCAAAGCCGACGTTCTCCGCGACCGTGAGGTGCGGAAACAGCGCGTAGTCCTGGAAGACCATGCCAAGTTTCCGGCTCTGGGTCGGGACCCTCGTCACGTCCTTGCCGTCGATGAGCACACGACCGGTGTCGGGCGAGACGAAGCCGGCGACGATACGCAGTGTCGTCGTCTTGCCGCAGCCTGACGGACCCAAAAGCGTGAGGAACTCGCCCTCGGCAATGTCCAGGTCGATGTGGTCGATGATCTTCTCGGCACCGAAATGCTTGCCGAGACCTTCCAGATGCACGCGCGCCATGACTGCTCCTTACTTCGAAACCGTACGCGCCCACGTGGCACGCCACTTCTCGACATCGACCTTGGTCCAGTCCATGGAGAACGCGTTGGCCAGATCCGCATCGCTCAGCAGCATGAAGCGGTTCATGACCGGGTCCTTCTGCAGCATTGCCCGCGATTCGCGATTCACCGGCACCACGCCCATGGGCTTTGCGAAGTCAGCTTGCACCTGGGTGTCCAGGAAGGCATTGATGAACGCCGCGGCGGCATCAACGTTCTTCGAACCCTTGACAATCCCCAGGAAGTTGTACTCCACCTCGCCACGCTTGTTGCCGATCTGGGGATGGATGAAGTCCACTGCCTGGCCGGCGTTGTGCAGGCGCACTGCCATGCCTGCATGCCATGGCGCCGCGATCACATCACCCATAGTGAATTTCTGCACGAGCTCGGTCGCAGCCGAGTAGTAGTACAGCGGCTTCATGCGCATGGCCTGCTCGAAACCCTTCTCGGGAGTGGTTTCGTTGCCGCCCGCCACTGACGACATGGCGGTCACGACCGGCCAATGCTGCGGGTTCGTCACGTCGGGAAACGCGATGCGATTGGCGAACCTGGGGTCCTGAAGATCTTCGAAGCGCTTCGGGATGGGCAGGTTCTCCGCCTTGAATTTGTCGGTGCGGATCAGCACGCCGTTCTCCACCATCTGGTGAGCGATCGCCGTCTTGTCCATGATCTGCACGGAGACCTTCGACAGGTTCGGGATCTTGGCAGCGGGCAACTCTTCGAGGAAGCCGTTGCGGCTCATCGCCAGGCGTTCCGCAGGTCCGATTTCCATCACGTCGATCGGCACGGCGCGGCCGCGGGCGGCCACGATCTTGGCGAAGTTCTCGGCGGGATTGCCGATCACGTACTCCACCTTCGCGCCCATGGCCTCGAGCTTCGCGCCCACGTTGCTCTTGACGGCATCGCCCCACGGTCCGCCGTACGTTCCCACACGCAAGGTGACGCCTTCAAAGGGCTTGGCCTGGGCAAGAGCTGACGCCGCAGACAGTGTGAGCGCTGCAGCTGCGACGGCATGCACTGCAATTTTGGTGATGCTGTTGTTCATGAGAGACCTTTCAATCAAGGTGAAGGGAGGAAGGAAACTCAACGCTTCGCGACCAGGTCGAGACCCACGAAGCGTTGGATGAGCCAGAGGGAAATGACGGACATGATCGCGATCAGGGTCGAGATGGAGAGCACGGTCGGTGCGAAGTCGAACTGAAGCGTCTGGAAGATGATGACCGGCAGGGTCATGTACTCAGGCGACGACAGGAAGATCGATAGCGGCACGTCGCCAAACGCGATGATGAATGCGTACAGGACACCCGCCATCACGCCCGGACGGATCAGGGGAAAGGTGATCTGCCAGAAGGTTTCCCACCGGCTGGCGCCAAGAATCGCGGCGGCTTCATCAAGCCGCGGGTTGAGCCGCTCGAGCACAGCACCAACGGTGTTCACCGTGTAGGGTGTGCCGACAAAGACATACGCAATGATCAGTCCAGGCAATGTCGCGGCCAACTCGGCACCGGTCATGACCTGGAAGCCGTAATAGAACTGCAGGAACACCACGCCGGTGACGACGAAGGGGATTTGCAACGGTGCGCGAAACAGCGCCCGCAGGAATTCCGTGCCGGGAATCTTGCCGCGCACAATGCCCAGGGCCGCGAGCGTCCCGAGCACGCCCGAGATGATCGAGGCGATACCGGCGGCGGTTGCACTGATTGCCAGCGCATGGACATACTTTTCCGGAATCTCGAGGTACCAGCGCAGGCCGATCGTCTTGGGCGGAAACTGCGCTGCGAACATGGAAGTCTGGTCGAGCGACGCTCCTGCCACCACGAGCACGGGCGCTATCAGGTAGAGATACACCAACGCGACGAGGGCGAAAGCGGACCATTTGCGAACTTCTGCCGCGCGCATGTCAGGCTCCTCTCATTGCAAGTGCGGGGGCCTCGGATGCGCGAGCCGCCTTCTTCTTCGTTGCTCGTCCGCCCACCTGCTTGACCATGAAGTAGCCAGAAAGGAGGTTGAGCGTGAAAACGAAGAGAAGCAGGATGCTCGATAGCGCTGCTGCGAATGGATAGTCCACATCGAGAATGACGGCACGCTGGATCAGGATGGAGAACGTCAGCACGCGCCCGCCGCCCAACAGCGCCGGCGTCGTGAACGCGCCAGCGGCGAGGTTGAACACCATCAGCGCGGCGGCCACCAGGCCGGGCATGATGATCGGGATGATCACGCCGTAGAAGACGCGCAGGCGCGAAGCGCCGTGCGCGTGGGCAGCATCCTCAAGGCTGCGAGGAACGGTCTGGATGACCGTGTGCAGCAACAGGACGATCAGCGGCAGGGTGTAGTGGGCAAGGCCGATCACGACACCTGCTTCCGAGCCAAGCCAGCGCACCGGCGCGGAAATGATCCCCAGCACGCCGAGGGTGGCGTTCAGCAGGCCGCCCTGGCTCAAAAGAATGATCAACCCCAGGTCCTTCACCACGGGCGTGATGAACGTCGCTGCGACGAGCAAGCCAAGAAGGAGGGACACCCACTTCGACTGCGCGCGTGCAAGGACGTAAGCCACCGGAAAGCCGAGGACCAGGCACACCACTGCCGTAATTGCGGACAGTGCGAGCGTCCTGCCCAGCGCGGAAAGGTAGAGCGAGTCGGTGAAGATGCGTTGGTAGTTGACGAGCGTGAAGGCGTCGCCGAACTTGCCGTACCCCAGATTCTGGTGGAAGCTGGTGCTGATAAAGAAGTACTGGGGAATCGCGAATAGGAGCAGCGACACCACCAACGGGGCTATCAGAATCAGCCGCCAGGGCCGGGAATCATCGACTTGACGCACGGGGAATTTCCTTCATTTGCGATATTTTTTTATTGTATTGCGATTCATAAGATTGGGCAACGCCGTTCGCAAGATCTATGCCTAGTGGTTTGCCCTCGTATCCGCGTCTGAACGGGCGGATCGCGTCGCGGCGCGCCTTCCCAGAGCGGCCTTGCACCTTCTCGGGGCCGTGCGGCTACTTGAAAAGGTCTTGTTCGGCCGGCCGGACGTAGTCCCGGCAAGTCGCAGATTCAGCGCGCATCCACTGCAGTCCACGGACGACGACAGCAGGTGTCGACGCGTCCTTCACCATCAACAAACCGGAGACTGCAGCCAGTTCATCCGCGAATGCCTGCTCGGAGACTGCCAAGCGTCTTCCGTACGCATCTGATTTGCCCACCCAGTTGATGATGGGAGGAACTTCGGAGGTTCCCAACGCGACGTTGACCAAACCCTTGCGCCAAGGGCGCCCGAATGTGTCGGTCACGATCACGCCGGGACGTTGCCCCGAGAGTCGCAAGATGCCGTCGGCAATCCGCACCGCACTCACATCCGGGTCGACCGGAAGCAGCAACAGCTGGCCCTCGGCCGAACCGAGGTTCGACTCGTCGATGCCGGCATTCGCCGCGACCCAGCCGCTCTTATGGCGCGCGATGACAATCCCGTCCGGCGGCGCCGCCGACACCCTGAGAATTGCGGAGCTTTCATCCAGGATCGCCTGCACTTTCCGGGGGTCCTTGCCGCACCGCGCCGAAATGTCCAGGGCCTCCGCGGAGGGAACGATCTCGGACAAAGTACGAAATCGTCCCTCGCTCTTGGAGACGATCTTCTGTGCAACAAGGATGATGTCCGCGTCGAGCAACTTTTCGCCTGCGGCTTGCGCTGCCCGAGCCAGGATCGCACCAACGTCGTCGCCCGGAAGGATCTCGGGGATGCCGGGGATCGCGAAGAATTCGATGCGCACGGGCTACCCCGCGTCGATCAGTGAGGAGAGTTCTTGGCTCAGGACCAGGCAATCATCCACTGTGTCGATGTCATGACTCAAGAAGGGCCAGGTGCGCGTCGTGGAGCGCAGTGCTGTATCCGCAGCGGCCTGCCCATGGCGGCTCGCCGAATCGGGGCCGAAGCGGAAATCAAAGTGGTCCGCCTGCGTCAGGTCGATCAGCAGCGCATTGGTGCCGCCATCGTGCGCGCGTGCGATCACAAGGGAATGCCTTCGCCCTTCTTCAAACAGCTCGTCGACTTCGGCCCGCAGCCAGACGGGAATGTCGGCAGGGACGATCAGGAGCCGGTCGAAGCCATGCTCCTTGGCCCAACGGAACGCGGAGCCCGCCGCGTGGTTCAAGCCGCAAGGGCCCAGCTCCATCAAGGACAGGGCGCCAGAGTCCGTGGCCATCGCGGCGATACGCGGCGACGGCGTGACGACCAGGCGTTCGAACTCAGGAAACTGAACCGCGAAAAACGTCTGCGCTCTCCTGAACAGCGCCAGGGCCATTCGTTCTCGTTGTACGGCTGACATGGCGCTCGCGAGCCGCGTCTTCGACTCAGCGGCGTCCTTCATCGGAATCGCGACGACGGTCTTCACGGTGCGACTCCCACGGCACGCTGGCCACGCGCGAACTCGATAATCTGCCTAGCCAATGCCTCGGCGCGCGTTGCATCTGGAATCAGCGTCGGAAGCGCCACGACCTGCATGGCACCCTTGCGCGCCAGATCGGCTGAGTTCGCGGAGTCGCCCTCGTCGATGACAAGGATGTCTGCGATCGATGAATAGCTGGCTGCGATGCCCGCGTTCGATGAGTCGACTCCAAGGTCTTCCATCAACTGCACCAGTGGCCCTTTGATGGCACGTCCACCAATGAGCGGCGACACCGCTACCTTGAGCGCGGGCGATTGCCGCAGCGTGTCGCTCATGCCTGCAATCTCCAGCACCGGCCGGATGGAGAGATACGGGTTCGAAGGTGCGAACACAACGAGGCCCGCCGACATGAGCGCCTCTCGCACGCGGTCCGTGATCTTGGCCCGACGCGCCGCGTCGAAGCGCAAAGCCTTCACGCTCGGGCCCGCCCGATCGCGAACAAACCACTCCTGAAACCGCAGGAGCCCTGCAGCCGTCTCAACTTCCGTCGGGCATTCATTGTCGGAGGCTGGCAGAAGCTCGCAACGAAGGCCGAAGCCCCGACTGACCTCTTGCATGACCGAAGTCAGCGACGCGCCTTGTGCAAGCCGTGAGCTGCGGTAGATGTGCAAGCCCAGATCGGCATCACCCAGCTTCATCCACGAGCCAGGTGATTCAAGCTTGCGGAGAACTTCGAGCGCCTTCGTTTCATCGCCGGCAACACCCCAACCCTGCGAGCGGTCAACGACGCCGGAGAGTGTGTAGAGCACCGTGTCCAGGTCCGGGCAGACGTACAAACCATGGAACCGTTCGTCATCACCGACGTTCACGATGACGCTGAGATCCTGCGGTGGGATGATCCCTGCAAACCCGAGCGCCATGCGGGCGCCGCCCACACCGCCGGCGATGACTGCGACTTTCATACCGGGCTCAAGCTGCGGCCGCATGTTCGCGGCGGAGAAATCGGATCGGATCATGGGGACGCGGCTTCAGTGTGCCGAGATCGACAGGATCGTGATCGCTGAATTCTTCGAGCGTGTCGTACAGCGTACTTCTGCGCACCGGCGTGCGGCCCGCGTGACGGATCAGCTTGACCATTTCGGGCGGCGTCAACTCCTCGCCGAAGTCGGCACCCGCGGACCGTGAAATCGATTCGTCCATCAGCGTGCCGCCCAGGTCATTGACACCGGCGTGCAGCATCTCCGCCGCCATCTGTGCGCCCAGCTTCACCCACGAGACCTGGATGTTGTCGATCCACCCGGCGAGCATCAGCCTGGCGATGGCGTGCATCTTGAAATTTTCTTCGCGCGTGGCGCCTGCGCGCACACCCGGAATGGCGCGATCCACATACAGCGGCGACTCCGCATGCACGAAGCTCAGCGGAACGAACTCCGTGAAGCCACCCGTGTCCTTCTGGATGGAGCGAAGCAGGTCAATGTGCGCCGCCCAGTGAGACGGACCGTCGATGTGACCGAACATGATCGTCGACGTGCTTCGAAGCCCGATCGAGTGCGCCGCGCGAATTGTTTCAACCCAGGCCTCGGTCGTCAGCTTGTTGCGAGTGAGCTTGCGGCGCACCTCGACATCCAGGATTTCAGCGGCCGTGCCGGGCATCGAACCCAGCCCCGCCTCCTTCAGCTCCAGGAGGAAATCGCGTGTGGACATCTTGCGCTTGTGCGCGCCAAACCAGATCTCGAAAGGCGAGAACGCGTGTACGTGCACACGCGGTACCTGTCGCTTCACCGCAGTCAGGAGGTCGCGGTAGTAAGTCGGCGGCAAGTCCGGGTGCAGCCCGCCCTGCATGCATACCTCGGTGGCGCCTCTGTCCCACGCCACCTGCGCGCGATGCGCGACTTCGTCCATGCTGTGCCAGACCGCGTCCGGGTCTTCCTTGCGCTTGGCAAAACCACAAAATCGGCATCCCATGTAGCAGACGTTCGTGAAGTTGATGTTCCGGACGATGGCGAAGCTGGCCTTCGATCCCACCCGTTGTTCACGGACGATGTCTGCTGCGCGGACGATGGCCGGGAGGTCACTCGAGGAAGCCTTGAACAGAATCTCCCCTTCGTCGCGCGTCAGCTCACGACCGCTGAGCACGCCGTGGAGTAGCTCGCGGATCTCGCGTGTGCTGCTAGCCAGCAGCGATTCAATCGAAGTCGCCTGAAGTTCCGAAGGCATGAACGGCTGGTCGCTTGTCATGTGAATTCCTTTAGGCTGTAGCAGCGTGAACCTGCCTGGCTGCATAGCCGTCGCCCCGCGCCAGGTTGCGAAGCGCCATGAGAGGGACCGGGCGCAGGAAACGGTCTGGTTGCCGGAGGTAAAGCGGGTATGTCGTCAACCGCTCCACCAGCGTCATGCCCCGCTGTTTCGTGCGAAACGCGATTTCGTCGACGGCCGGCCAGGCACATTCCGGATTGATGTGGTCGGCAGTGAGGGGCGACACACCGCCCCAATCGTTGATGCCGGCATCCAGGTAGCGCTCGAACTCCTCATTCAGGTTCGGCGGCGCCTGCAGGGACACCTCGACCGGGAGCAGCAGGCGGGCGATCACAAGGGTGCGAAGCATGTCCGTCATGTCCGGCTCGCGGTGCCGCGCCATGGCCGTGCCCGACTTCGCGCGGAAGTTCTGGACAATCACTTCCTGGATGTGGCCGTGCCTCTGGTGTATCTCGGCGATGCTTCGCAGGCTGTCGATGCGCTCTTCCCACGTTTCGCCGATGCCGATCAGGATGCCCGTGGTCATGGGAACCGACGCCTGGCCCGCGACTTCCAGCGTGCGAAGCCGCTGCAGCGGCACCTTGTCGGGACAGGCGTAGTGCGGCATGCCCTTCCCCATCAACCTGCGACTCACGTTTTCGAGCATCAGGCCTGCGCTACCGCACACTTCCTTCACCCGGTCCAGGTCCTTCGTGCCCATGGTCCCTGCGTTGACGTGCGGGACCAGGGAGGTCTTGGACAAGACAAGCGCGCACATCGCCACGACGTAGTCGATGGTGGTTCGATAGCCCAGGCGTGCAAGCATTTCGTTCGCCTGCGGATAGCGCAACTCGGGCTTCTCGCCGAGCGAGAATAGCGCTTCCTTGCATCCCAGCTCCTCGCCCCGCATGGCAATACGCAGGACCTCGTCGGGCTCCAGGTACCCCGCGCCCGGCTCACCGGGCTGCTTCACGAACGTACAGTAGCCACAGCTGTCGCGGCACAGGTTCGTCAAGGGGATGAACACCTTGCGCGAGTAGGTTGCGACAGCACCCCAGTACGCATTGCGCTTGGCCCTCGCCTGGACGAACAACTGCTCGAGCTCGGTGCCTTCGACGGCTTGCAGTTCAGAAAAGGACGCGGCGCTCATGGGGCGTGCTTTCTTCAGTCCGCAGCCGCGGACAGTAGGATCTCGACCTTCCATTTCGGGTTCGCGAGCTGTGCCTGCACCGTCGCCCGCGGCGGCGTGTGACCCTGCACAACCCACGCGTCCCAGACCTCGTTCATCGCGCCGATCAGGGCGATGTCGGTCAGGAAGATCTGGCACTGCAGGATGCGCGTCTTGTCGCTCCCCACCAGCGCCAGCAACCGGTCAACCTCGGCGAGAACCTGGCGGGTCTGGCCCGTGATGTCCTGCTCGGGGTCACCGGGTACCTGGCCACTGAAGTAGGCGACCTTGTTGTACACGGCCACGCCGGACAAGCGCGCGCCTACATTGATTCGTTGAATGCTCATTGGTTTTTCCACCGAGGTAGGTGTGCGGCTTGTGCGGCTTATGCGGCGGGCCGGCCAGGTGCCCAGATGCGCAGACCCGCATGGCTGAACGGCACCTTCTTGCTGATGTTGAGGCGGATCAGGATCGGCGTGATGGCCTCGATGCACCGGGCGTTCAGCGCGGGGCCGCAGTTGTATGAATCGACACCCAGCCGCTTGATCAGTTCGACGACTGCGTCGGTCACTTCGACGTCGTCGCCGCAAGCGAGGACGTCGCAGTTGATGTTTTCTTCAAGCGCATTCAACGTGTGCGCCGACACGTTGTGCAAGGCCCCCACGACCTTGATGTCGCTTCCCAGCAGCGCCTGCGCCGCTTCCGTGGCGGATCCTTCCTTGGGCATCGCAACGGCGCGGGGATTTCCTTGCGCGAGCGGAACCACCAGGTCGACCAGGACCTTCCCGGCGAGGCGGCTCTTGATGGCGTCCAGCGTCGCATCGTGGCCTGAGTAGGGAACCGCGAGCAACACGAATTTCTCCGCGGCCTCGACCGCGCTCAAGTTGTCGCAGCCCCGGATGGGAGTGGCTGTGCGGCCTTCCAGCTTTTTGTTCAGCTCATCGGCGATCGCGGCGGCGCGTTCGCCCTCCCGCGAGCCCAGCGCGACGCTCACGCCCGCGAGTGCAAAGCGAAGCGCGAGCCCCTGGCCCTGAGGGCCGGTCCCGCCGAGGATGGCGATGGTGGTGTCGGAATTTGAATTCATGATGTCGTCGGCTCAGGCCGCTCCTGGATGAAAGATGGCCTCGAGGGAGGCACGTCGGATACCGCGGGCGATGACGACCAGCCAGCTTTGCTGGTCCTGCGTCGGCCAGGCGGACATCCGGACGGGTTTGGAAAATGTGTGCTGGACTCCCTGCACAACGTACGGCGGTCCCGACCCGTCCAGCTGCAAGAGGCCCTTCACGCGCATCAGGTCCGACGCGGGCAGTTGGCCGAGCCTTTCCAGCCAGCCGGCATAGTTCTGCCAAGTCACCCCTTCGGACCACCTGAATACGAACGATTCGATGCGTTCGTCGTGATGGAAGTGCCCCGCGCCATGCGAATCATCGTGGTGCTCGCAATGCTCGTCGTGCTCGTGCGCGCGATGGTTGGGCGCCACGGCGGGTGTAAACAGATCGCGCTCGGGAGTGCGTGTCAGAAACTCGATGATCTCCGCTCCGACTCGACCCTCCGACGCTCCTGCATAAGAAAGGGACATCGATGCGGCACCATTGAGCTGTGCAACCGCTTCCCCCATCTCTTCGACGCGAGCTGCGTCGGCAACATCGGCCTTGGTGATTGCCACGTGTGACGCAACCGCGACCTGGTTTCTCGCTTCGCGATGCTCACTCAGCTGTCCCAACCCATGCAGCGCATCGGCGGTGGTCAACACGCCGTTGATCGCGAAGTGCTTCGACACGAAGTAATCGGCCAGAACGACCTTCAGCAGGGGAAATGGATCGGCGAGCCCGGTCGTCTCGACCACCACTCGCTTGAACGGAGGAATTGACTTTTCCTGCCGTTGCCGAAACAACGTTTCCAGTGTTTCGCTCAATCCGTTCCCGATGGTGCAGCACAGGCAACCGGAATCGAGCAGAACAACATTCTCGTCCGCCTGAGAAACGAGAAGGTGGTCCAGCCCGACTTCGCCGAACTCGTTGATGATCACCGCCGTATCGCGCAGCCGCTCGTCGCGCAACAGCGCGTTGAGCAGCGTCGTCTTGCCGCTGCCGAGAAAGCCGGTCAGGACCGTCACAGGCGTCATGCTCGGGAAATCAGCGGTGTTCATCTGAGGACTACAGGACGTTGGCGGCGATCGTCTCGATAACTTCGTCGCGCGAGCGGAAGCTGGATGCATCGGGCACTGCAAATGCGATCTCGTCGATCCCCATGCCCTCCAGACGCTGCGCCTGCTTCTTGATGTCCGCGCCCGTTCCGGCGAACGCGTACCGTGGCACCAGTTCATCCGGGATCAGTGAAGCGAAGTCGGCTTCGGCGCTTCCATGCTGCGCGTAGTTGTACGCTGCCTTCACCTTCTCCGCGGTGACCCGCGTGAGCTCGTCGATCTCACCCGGCATGCCGCGCAGGATCGCGCGCGCGATGTTGTACTTCACCGCGTTCAGCGACTCCCGCGGGTTCTCGTCATTCGCATGAGCGGCCGCCCAGACCACGACTTTGATTTCCGCGGGATCGCGATTCACCTCTCGCGCGCCCTCATGCACTTTGTCGATCGCCGCCTGCAGCAGGTCGGGCGCGACACCGTTCATCAGAACGACGCCGTCGGCCAATCGACCGGCGAGCTTCAACATCCGTGGACCGGTAGAGGCGACATAGATCGGCACCTTGCGGTTCTTTGCATGGCTGATCGTTGCCGTGTCGCCGCCAGGCACATCCACCGTTTCACCTTGCAGAAGCGCCTGGATCATCTTGAGCGACGCTTCAAAGTTGTCGACGGTGGAGATTTGCAGACCCATCGTCTTCAGCGCGCTGTCGCCGACGCTGATGCCCAGCGTCGCGCGCCCGCCACTCAGTTCGTCAAGCGTCGAGAACGCGCTCGATGTGACGGTCAGGTGCCTCGTCATGGGGTTCGTCACGGCGGTGGCCAGGCGAATTCGCTTGGTCTGGCTGGCGATGGCGCCGAGCAAGACATAGGCTTCGCGCCACAGCAAGTGGGAGTCCGGCACCCACATGGTGTGGAAGCCCAACTGGTCCGCGAGAACACCAGTCGCGACCATTTCCTGGGCGCTGACGTTCGGATATGTGCCGACGCTGTATTTCATGATTTACCCCTTTACTCGCCGCTGCTGAGAATGCCGTACAGATCCGGGCGGCGATCACGCCACCAGGGAAACTTTTTGCGCTGGCCACTCACATCGGCGAGATCGATCTCCTGGACGATCAACTCAGCTTCCTTGTTGTTGGCTTCCTTGAGGATCGTTCCCTTCGGGTCCACGATCATGCTGCGGCCCAAGTGCTGGCGAACGCCTTCGGTGCCCACCTTGTTGGATGCGACGACGTACACGCCGTTCTCCAGCGCGCGGCCACGCATGGCCAGCGGCCACATGGAGTTGCGATGCTCGGGATCGCTGTACACCGAGTACGCGATCGGCATGAAGATGATCTCGGCGCCGCGCATGGCGAGCACGCGTGAAGGCTCGGGGTAGAGGCGGTCGTTGCAGATCTGCACGCCGATCTTGACGCCGTCCACGTCGAAGACGGGAAGGTCATTGCCCGGCGTGAAGTAAAACTTTTCGAAGCTGCCCGTACCGCCGGCCTTCTCGTTCGGGAAATAGGCCGGGATGTGGGTCTTGCGATAGACACCCATCAGCTTGCCCTTGCTGTCGCAGATCATCGCCGAGTTGTACATGCCGGTGTCGGCATGTTCACCGAACGGCAGGACCAGCGCGACCTCGAGATCCTTGGCCGCCTTGCGGATGTTCATCAGGATTTCCGAATCACGCCGCACAAAGAAGTGATCGTTCTTCTCGACAAGGCGGTTGGGGAAGAACGGCGACATGAACAGCTCGCAGAACGTCAGGATGTTGACGCCCTGCTTGGCTGCCTGCTCGATCATGGAAATGGCCACCGGGACCATCGAGGCCATGTCCTCGGATTCGACGGAACCGGTCTGGGCGGACCCGACGATCAGTTTTCTGCTCATTGCTTCCTCGCTAAAAAAGGGGGTTGCCGGGCGGTTCACACATTTGGCTTGACGGCTTCGGCGTATCTGCATAAGATACATTTTTATCGTATGTCGATTCTTTGAAATGGTCAAGGGATTTCCACCACGGTGAACCAGATCGACGCAAAACCTGGAGACTAGCTATGCCATTCGACTCCGTTCTGCAAGGAGGAACCCTCGTTTTCCCCGACAAGGGTGAGCGCAAAGCCGACATCGGCATCACGGCGGGCAAGATTTCGGCCATTCTGGAGCCTGGCTCGGGCGCAGTGGGGCGTGAAACGATCGATGCCCGTGGCAAGCATGTCTTTCCCGGCCTCATCGACGCCCACATGCACTTCGGGATCGCGGGAAGCGATGACGAATACGCGACAGAAACAGGAGCGGCCGCCCAAGGTGGCTTCACTTCAGTCGTGGGCTACCTGCTCAACAGCGTCCCCTACTCCGAGACTTTTCCGAAGCAGAAGGCCTTGGGCGAAAGCCAGTCGTACATCGACTTCGGCTACCACTTCGGAATGGCCAAGGAAGAGCATCTGGCTGAGGTGCCGAAGTACGTGGAGGAGTTCGGCGTCACGTCGTTCAAGTACTTCACCAACTTCAAGACAGATGAAGGCATCTACCTCGGCTTGACCGGTGCGGACGAAGGCTACATGCTGGACCTGATGGAGGCGGTGGCGCGCTATCCGCAGGCCGTGCTCTCGATTCATCCGGAGAACATCGAGATCGTTCGCCGCACACGGGCGAAGCTGCAGCGCGAGGGCAAGAACTCGCTGCGTGCCTGGAGCGAGTCGAAGCCCACGATCAACGAGGCGTTGGATACCGTCAAGGCCATTTACGTCGCTCGCCAGACGAACTGCCCGATCTACTTCGTGCACGTGACGTGCCGGCTGGCGCTTGAAGAAATCCGCGCGGCCCGGCTGCGCTCGAATCTCGTACATGCAGAGACCTGTCCGCAGTACCTCACCCATACCATGGACTCCGACATCGGCAGTCTCGGCAAGGCGAATCCGCCGCTGAAAACCGCCGATGACGTGGAAGCGGTATGGGAAGCGATCGCGGACGGCACCATTCAGGTCGTGGGCGCCGATCACGTTGCTCGCAAGCGCGCCACGAAGGAAAAGGACATCTGGCAGTCCTCGCAGGGCTTCCCTGCCACGCCAACGATCTTGCAGGTCCTGCTGAGCGAGGGTTACCACAAGGGGCGCCTCAGCCTGCAGCGCGTCGCCCAGTTGCTGTGCTCTGAGCCTGCGCGCATCTTCGGGCTCGGCGCGTCGAAGGGCAACATTGAAGTCGGCTTCGATGCCGACCTGACAGTGGTCGACCTGGCCAAGGAAAGAGAGGTTCGGGCCAAAGACTTCGTCTCCTTCGCTGATTACAACTTGTACGACGGCTGGACCCTCAAAGGTTGGCCTGTGCGGACGATCGTCAGAGGTGAAACCGTCATGAAGGACGGCACGCTCGTGGGGCGCCAAGGTCACGGTCGCTATCTCGCGCGCCACTCGCACGTGCGCAACAACTAAGAACACCATGGCATTGAGAAACACTGGCGCAGTGCGTCATGTCGCGGTCATCGGCGGCGGAATCGTGGGCACTCTTTCGGCATGGGCGCTGCTCCGTGCCGGACTGCGCGTGACCCTCATCGAGCGCGAACTGTTCGGCCGCGGTTGTTCGACCGGCAACGCGGGTAGCGTCAGCGCGGGATCCGTGGTTCCGCTCGGCATGCCTGGCATGTGGAAGCAGGTTCCGGGATGGATGATCGATCCTGACGGACCTTTGCACATACGCACGGACCACGCGTTGCAAGTACTGCCGTGGCTCGTGCGTTTCCTGAAGGCCTCCACCCCGGAACGTGTCGAGGCCATCTCCCACGCACTGAAGGCCCTCACAGCGCCGTCGATCGCAATCTACCGCGAAGTCATCCACCAGATCGACGCACCATCGCTGTTTGAAGCCAGCGGCCAGCTTCAGGTTTACTCCAGCGAGAAGGCCATGCAGAAGGACGCCGGCGGCTGGGCACTGCGCCGCGCCCGTGGCGTGTCGGTTGAGGAAGTCTCGGGCCGCGAGATCCACGAGCTCGAGCCCTTTGTGGGTCCACAGTTCACCCACGGCATCTACCTTCCCGACGAAGGGATGATCGTGAACCCTTCGCGCTTGGTTCGGCGACTCGCGGAGTCGTTCGTGGCCGCTGGTGGTGTCGTGAAGGAGTGGAACGTGAAAGGCTTGGATGTGAGGGCCGACCAGTCGATCGGGATTCTTTGCGATGGCGGAGTTGTCGAGCCCGATTCCATCGTCATTGCTGCCGGCGTGTGGTCGCAATCCCTGGCTGCGCAATTGGGAGATTCGCTTCCGCTCGAATCGCAACGTGGCTATCACGTCAGCTTTCCGCAGTCGGGCATCCAGATCAAGCGCACCGTCGTCGCATCCGAGGCGAAGTGCTTCGCGACGCCGATGGAGGATGGCCTGAGAGTCGCGGGCACCGTGGAGTTCGGCAGCCCTGACGCGCCGGCGAGCCGACGCCGTGTCGAGGCGCTTCTGCACCACAGCAAGGCCCTCTTCCCGACGCTGAGCACGACGAAGTACAGCGACTGGATGGGCAACCGGCCGTGCATGCCGGACTCATTGCCGGTGCTGGGTCACGCGACGAAATTCCCTTCGGTCGTCTATGCCTTCGGTCACGGTCACCTGGGCATCACGTGTGCCCCCATGACGTCCCGCGTCGTCACCGACCTGATCCTCAACAAGGTCCCGTCGATTGATCTGACACCGTACAGCCCTACGCGCTTCTAGGGTGAAGATGGCCTCTTGCGCATGACTTGCGCAAGCGGCTTTCGCGGCTTCTTCTCGCGGACGGTTTCGGCGAATCCAACGGTGATGATCGCCTGGGCCTCCCACTCTTTCGGCGTTTCCAGTGTCTGTGCGATCACGTCTGGACAGAAGAGAGGCGCACACATCAGGCATGCGCCCAGTCCTTCAGCATGCGCCGCCAGGAGCAGGTTCTGCATGGCCATGGCGGTTCCCTGTATCGCCATTGTTCGCTCTGCAGCCTGGCGCCTGGAATCCCGATAGGAGTCCATTTCTTCCATCGTCATGAACACAAAGATGACGACTGGTGCATTCGCGATGCGGCTCTTCGAGCGCGAGACGTCGGCTTCTACCGCTTCAAGCGCATCGCCGTCAGCAAGGCGGTCCTCACGCAGTCTCGCTCCCATGGCGTCCGCGATGAGGAGCTTGTCCGCTCGTTCGGCCAGTACGAGGAAACGCCAAGGTTGACGGTTATGGGCTGACGGCGCAGCCGTGGCTGAAGTGAGGATGCGTTCCAGTGTCTCGTCGGTTACGGCATGAGCGCCGAACGTGCGAACGGACCGGCGCGAGCGCAGGAACGAATGCGGTTCCATGGCCCCGCCAGCTA
Source organism: Rhizobacter sp. P5_A1 (assembly GCF_056400745.1). Classification (NCBI taxonomy): domain Bacteria; kingdom Pseudomonadati; phylum Pseudomonadota; class Betaproteobacteria; order Burkholderiales; family Sphaerotilaceae; genus Rhizobacter; species Rhizobacter sp. P5_A1. The sequence goes on along the minus strand of NZ_JBFUKR010000020.1, from coordinate 5,578 downwards.
AGCGAAGGATGCCCCTGAGACCAGCAAGACGAATGCGCAGACGGCTGCGGCAACAAACGGCACCGCCGCGGACCAGTGAAAGGGCTCGGGGCCTGAGGCAACCTCGACGATGCAGGTCGCCCCCGGAAACGGGCTCAAGACGAGTTCCCGCTTCGGAGGCTGTATCGTCGCCTCCGACTCAATCGTCGACACGAAAATGTGGACAGGACCGGCTGCGCGTGTGGTGGGCATGTCTTGTACCGAATGGCGATAATGTTTAATCTTATGGCGATATACTGGATGAGTCAAACACGGATCTATCCATAGGAGCAGTAGCCATGCGGACGACAGCCGGGACAGCACAAGACGACCTCGACGTCCTAGATGACGAAGAACTGGCCGCATCGGCCGAGCGAAACGCGAAGTTTGACAGCGGGCTCTTCGTCGGGTCGGTCGAAAAGGCTTTTGAAGTACTCCGCGTTCTCAGTGCTGCCCCAACTCCCTTGGGCCTGTCCGAGGTGGTGAAGGTCAGCGGGATGGGCAAGAGCGCGGCACAGCGCTTCCTGCACACTCTTTCGGCGCTGGGGTACATACGGCAGGACAAGGAAACAAAGGCGTATTCGATCACTGCACGCGTCCTCGATCTCGCGCAATCGTACTTGGGCGTCGACGGCCTGCGCGAGAGAGCGTCGCACTTTCTTCGCGCGGCCAATCTGAAGACAGAAGAGACGGTCAACCTCACCGTGCTGGACAGGCTCAGCGTCCTGTACCTCATGCGCTATCAGGGATTCCATGACATCAGCGTCGAACTATCGATCGGATCCAAGCTGCCGGCGTTCTGCACTGCGCCAGGACGAGTGATCCTGGCATTTCTCGAGGACGCCGAAAGCCGCTGGGTCCTTGAAAAGTCGGACATCAAGGCCTATACGCCTTACACCATCACTGACAAGAACAAAATTCTCGGCACGCTGGCAGGTATCCGTCGCGATGGCTATTTCATCAGCAATCAGGAGGCCTTCGTGGGCGACATCTCGATTGCAGCGCCGATCTTTAATTTCGCAGGTCGTGTCATTGGCGCAGTGAACATTGCGGTGCCCACGTCCCGATGGAGCACAAGCAAGGTGCGCGACAAGTTGATGCCGGTGACTGTTGCCGTAGCAGCAGACATATCTGCCGCAATGGGCTTTCCAAAAAACTAAGCTTTTGAAAGAGAGCTTGCAAATCCTGCCCAGAATTACGATACCTTTGTATCGCATTTCGATCAATCTAGGAGGTGAGTGTGGCCGAATTCGGGAAGGTGATGTCGCTCGCGGAATTGAGCCGAAGGGCTTCGGAAGACTCCGAACATGAACTCAGGGTCAAGCTCGCAGGCACTTACAGGCTCTTTGCCCATCTGGGCTGGGACTACCTGATCTTCGGACACATCACGGTCCGCGTTCCAGGTCCGGACAAGCACTTCCTGATCAACCCGTTCGGCTTGCGATTCGACGAGGTCACCGCTTCCAATCTCGTGAAGATCGACTCGAACGCGAAGATCGTCGAGCCGAGCGAGCATCCCGTGAATCCGGCGGGATTCTTCATCCACAGCGCAATCCATCTGGCCCGGGCCGATGCGCATTGCGTGATGCATACGCACACCACCGCCGGCATGGCCTTGGCCGCGACGGAGACAGAGGTGCTACCTGTCGACTTCGCTGGGTCTGCGGCTTTCGGTCGCGTGGGCTACCACGACTTCGCGGGCGTTCATGCCGACGAGTCGGACTCAGATGCGCTGATCAAGAGCTTGGGAGCCAACAACTACCTGGTCCTGCGCAATCATGGGCTTTTGACGTGCGGTGAGACGCTCGCACGCGCGTTCCAGCGTCTGTATTGGCTGGAGACGGCATGCCAGGTTCAAACGGCGGCGCACGCGATGAATGTGCCCATTCGCCGGGTCCCGGCAGATGTCGCTCGCCATCACGCGCAGGTGCTCGACGGCGACAACGGAGAGCTGACATTGGCAGCGATGCTGCGGCTCATGGAGAAGATCGATCCGTCGTTCAAGGATTGAATGTTTAGGGGCGGCGTCGATCCCATGCATACATCGCCGCGGTAAGTTGGTTCTGAAGACACGACGCGTGAGCGACGCGGTGCTGCCGAAAAAGCAGCTCGCGAGCAACGTTCTCGCTAGCGCGAATCAATGATTGAGGGACCGGCTCCTTTCGCTGCACTTCCCTTTCCCGTCATTCATCGCATTCTGACGATTGTCGGCGTTCGTACAGCGCTGCGGATTCGACTGCGCTTGATCGGAATGATCTCGGCACCGGTGCGCAGCCTGTCGAGGTAGTCAGCCCACGTCTGCAGCATCTTGCGGCGCTGCTCGAGGAACTCGGTCCGGTTGTAGGCGCGACCCAGCGAATCCTTCACGGCGTGCGCGAGCTGCGCCTCGATCACGGCCTCATCCACATTCAATCGCTCGGCCAGGAGCGTGCGCGCCATCGCCCGGAATCCGTGGCCCGTCATTTCGTCGCTCGGGAAGCCCATGCGTCGCAACGCCGAGAGTACGCCGTTGTCGCTCATCGGCCGTTCGCCGGTGCGAGGGCTCGGGAACAAATACCGGCCATGACCAGTCAGTGGCTGTAGCTCGCGCAGGATCGCAAGGGCCTGTCGAGACAGCGGAACGACGTGCGCTGTGCCGCTCAGCTTCTCCTGTTTGGTTCGCTTCATGCGCGCAGCCGGGATACGCCACTCCGCGGGATCGAGATCGAACTCGATCCACTCCGCTTTGCGCAACTCGCCCGGGCGGACGAAGACGAGGGGCGCGAGTTCAAGCGCCGCTCGGGTGATCGGCATGCAACCGAACCGACGTCAAGTACGCCATCGGCGGCTGCCCAACCAGCCCGGCAAAACGCTGTGCGAAGACCGTGCGGGACAGCCCTGAGGTCTTGGCCAGCGACGCCAGGCTCCAGGCCTCGTTGAAGCGATCGTGCATCAAGACCAGCGCATGGCCGATGGACCGGTCGCCCATGCCGCGCATCCAGCTGGCCCTGGCAGCCCCTTCATTGACGACGTGCTCGCGGATCAAAGCCAGCAGCACGAGGCGAGCCATCACCAACGCCAGAGCGTTGCACCCGGGCCGCCGGCGTTCCTCCGAGTTCACGCCTCGTTCCTGCACGCTGGGCTCATCGCCGTTCCCCAGCACGCGGACGCCGATATCCAGGTCGCGCAGTCCGGGCGGACGATCACCTGCGAAAGGTGGTCTCGCAATGCGCCGGTGCCGATGGTCTTCGACATGCTGTTTCGCCGCGATGGTCGCAACGTCGACTTCTGGAACAAGATGCGATGGGACCCGCCGGCGTGCTTTCTTCTCGATGTGGGTTGCCACGCCCCGGGCGACCGCCCCGAGGAGGGCGCTGGCTACAAGGGCATTCACATCCTCGCGCCGGAGACCGACTCGAGCACACACTATCACGTCGGCATCGTGCGCAAGCCGGCCAAGGCCGAGGATGCAGCGATCGAAGCCGAGATTTCGCGGCTGCGCAGCCACGCATTCCAGAACCAGGACGCACCGATGATGGAGGCGATGCAGGAGATGCTGGGGATCGAGGAACTGCTGACGCGCCAGCCGGTGCTGATGAGCGTCGACTCGGGGCCCGTTCGGATGAAGCGTGTCCTCGACGAGTTGCGGGCTCGAGAGACATGACTGCGGGCGAGCGCCGAGGCGTCGTCTTCCAGGTGCAGCAAGGTTCGTTGGATGCCGAAGCCCCGTCCAAAAGCGACGTCCCTTCGCCAGGCCAGAGGCGCGCGGCCGCCGCGACAGGGAGTCTGGACGCGGGAGTTCGCGGCGTCCAGCGGCGGTGCCATCGGCGCCTGTCGCGTGCGAGCCGTCGCATTGGGATGTCGGATTCGCGCCGCCCGTGTCCGTTCAGGTACTCGCCGGCGTGCGAGCCCGCGCCCCTTCCGGCGGGTCGTCCTCAAGGCCTTGCTCTGGGCCGAAGCGGCCGAGGGAATCGGCGGCGGAGTGCCGCGCATGGTCGGTGCTGCGCACGTGCTTCCAGCCGCGGTTGGGGGCTCCCGTTGATCCCGGATTCTCGACGATGAGCCGCGAAACGTCCCCACAGGCGTCGCCCACTTCGACTCGACCGCCTGGTCGCGACGACCGCTGGCGCCAATCCAACTTTGGACGCCTGCTCAGCAATGCGCTGCGCCGCTTCGAAGCACGTGTCATCGACCTGCTGACGGCAGCGGGGCACACGGAGGTCACCCTGACCCACATCAATGCCACCCGTCATCTTGACCTCCAAGGGACGCGGCTGACCGACATGGCGAGCCGTGCGGCCATGACCAAGCAGTCGATGAGTGAACTCGTCGAGCAGCTTGAGGCGCTGGGACTGGTGGCGCGTCGACCCGATCCGGCGGACGGACGAGCGCGGCTCGTGTACTTCACGCCCAAGGGGCTGAACTGGCTCGACGACTTCCGCCGCGCCGTGCACCGGGCCGAGACCGAGGTCGCCACGACGATCGGCGCGGAGGCCCTGCGCAACACGAAGCAGGCATTGGGCCGCTATATGCCGCCCAAGCAGGGCTGAGCGCTGGAACGGCCGTTGTCCGCCGCGGCGAGCCCGTGGGGCCAGCACCTTGACCGTCATGGCCGGGTGGAACGGCTGGTTGCGCGGCCCGCCTGAAAGGATCGAGGTCGTTGCATCAGGGTTCAGTGCTTCAGCACGACCTTGCCGCGGCTGCCGGCGGCCACTGCCGCGTGGGCAGCGCCGACCTGCTCCAGCCGGAATGTCTTGGCGATCGGGATGACCAATGCGCCACGCGCAGCGGCGTTGGCCACTGCTTGGAGCGTGGCCGCATCGGCGCGGTGGTAGAGCTCGTGAATGCGCACGCGATTTCCCGTGTTCGCGCCCTCGGGCACCGGAACGATGCTGGCCACTTGCCCACCGTCCCGCACATGGCGGATCAGTTGCAACGCCACCGGGGCCGACGCGCTGATCGCGTAGTCGAACGTGGCGCCCACCGGCGGCGCGGTGATGTCGAGCGCGTCGCCAGCCAGTTGGCGCGCTTCTCCGATTCGTTCGGGCCGGACACCGGCCACCGGCTTGGCGCCGATTTCCTGCAGATAYTGGATCGCGGCRCGACCGACCGCACCGAGGCCCCCGGAAATCAGCACACGGGCACCCGCGCCAACGCCCAACGCATCGACCGTCTGGCGCCCGGTCAGCCCGGCTTTGGGCAGCGCGGCGCCCTGCTCGAAGCTGAGATTGGCCGGAAGCTTGGCAATGGCCGTCGCAGGTACCACGCCAAATTCAGCATAGGCGCCCTTGCCATTGAGGGCGAAGTCGGCGATCACCCGATCGCCGATCGAGAAGCCGCTCACGTCACTTCCCATGTCCACCACGACGCCGGCAGCGTCGCCACCCAGCACGGCAGGGAGATCCAAGGGAATCAACTGGGCCATGTAGCCCTGGCGGACCATCAGATCGAAGGGGTTGACCGCAGAGGCTTCGATCTTGATCAGCACCTCGCCGGCACCCGGCTTGGGAATGGGCACTTCATCCATCGCGAATTGATCGACATCGCCGTACGAGTGGAGACGAGCAGCTTTCATGGTCGG
>NZ_JBFUKR010000019.1:0-94047 GCF_056400745.1 Rhizobacter sp. P5_A1 | reverse complement strand
GCCCGAGGTCGGCGAGCAGCAGCCGCGGGCCGACCAGCCGGCCGGCAAGCTCGGGCCGCGCCGGCCGCGGGTCGTAGGTGAACGCGCCGCCGACCCGGCTTGAACCGATCGTCGCGGTGTCGACGATGGCGTTCCACACGAGGCCCTGCTTTGCGAGCAGGCCTTCGGCACGGAACGGCGGCGTCGTCGGCAAGGTCACGTGCAGCGGATCGCCGAGCGCCGCGAGCGACGGCCCCTGCACCGTGAAGCGCCCCTTCAGCGCGGTCAGGTGCAGTGCGTCGGTCGCGGTGCCGTCGAACAGGATGTGGGCGCCGCCGATGTGCGCGTCGAGCTTGACCGGCAACGCGAGCGACGCGGCGTCCTCGGCGATCACGGGCAGCACGCCGGCGGTCTGCAGCCCGATGCGCAGCGGCTGCTTGAGATAGTGCCCCTGCGCGTCGAACACCAGCCCGGCGGCGCGGCGCGGGGCCGCACCGTCAGGGACCGGGACCTGGCTCCGGTCGACCAGCGAGTAGCGCGCATCGAGGTCGACGGCCATCAGCGCATCGCGGTACACCAGTGTGCCGGACTCGACCTGCAGGCGACCGAAGAGGGGGATCTGTGTCGGCCGCCGCAGCGTGTCCGGATCGTCGGTGTGCGGGCCGAACTGCCACGACGCGCGGCCGTCGGCGAGGCGCTCGATCTGGCCGTCGAGCGCGACGGCGCGCAGCTCACGCACGTGCAGCGGCGCGCCGCCTCGGGCGCGCCAGATGTCGCCATAACCCAGCTTCATGTGCGCGTCGCGTGCACGCAGCATGTAGGGCGTCTGGCTCCAGCGCGGCGCGCCGATCTCGATGTGAGCGGCGCGAATGTCGATGCCGCCGAGCAGGTGGATCGCGATCGTCGGACGCGTCGCCGGATCGGCAGCGAGGCTGACGCGGCGTTGCAGCGTCTCGCTCAGCCACTGCTGCATCGGTGCAGCCAGGAATGGCCAGCCCGTCGTCTCGCAGATTCCGACGGCGATGACGATGGTGGCGACGGTTGCACCGGCGATCCAGAGCCCGCGAACCGACCTTGCGCTCGCCTGCTTCATGGCCCGATGCTGGCACGCGTGGCGCGGCCTGCGGCATCGGGGCTGGGCGCCTTCGGCTGTGGGCGCGTTCCTACAAAGTCAAAGCAGCTGCGGGTTCAACGCGCTCGGCGGTCGGCCGGCGTGCGGGCCGAAGCCGAGCGCGGCGATCAGGTTGTCGACCGCGAGATGCGCCATCGCGCGGCGCGTCGGCAGGCTCGCGCTCGCAATGTGCGGGGTCAGCACGACGTTCGGCACCGTCAGCAGATCGGGGTGCACGCTCGGCTCGCCCTCGAACACGTCGAGGCCGGCGGCCGCGATGCGCTTGTCGCGCAGCGCCTGCGCGAGCGCAGCGTCGTCGACGATGCCGCCGCGCGCGATGTTCGTCAGCGTCGCGGTCGGCTTCATCAGCGCGAGCTCGGTGGCACCGACCAGGTGGTGCGATTCGGCGCTGTACGGCACGACGATCACGAGGTGGTCGCTCTCGCGCAGCACGGCTTCCTTGTCGACCCAGCGCGCGCCGAGTCCGGCCTCGACCGCGGCGTCGAGCCGCGATCGGTTGTGATAGATCACCTTCATGCCGAAGCCGAGCGCGCCGCGCCGCGCGATCGCCTGGCCGATCCGGCCCATGCCGAGCACGCCGAGCGTGGCGCCGTGCACGTCGGCGCCGGCGAACGCGTCGACGCTCCATTTCGTCCAGGCGCCGCTGCGCAGAAAGTGCTCGCCCTCGGCGATGCGGCGCGCGGTGGCCATCATCAGCGCGAAGCCGAAGTCGGCGGTGGTCTCGGTCAGCACGTCGGGCGCGTTGCTGACGAGCACGCCGTGCGCGGTGCAGGCCGGCACGTCGACGTTGTTGTAGCCGACCGCCATGCTGCAGACGGCGCGCAGCGCCGGGCAGGCGTCGAGCAGCGCGCCGTCGATCGGCTGCGTGCCGGTGATGAACACGCCGGCCTTGCCCTGCAGATGCTGGATCAGTTCCGCGCGCGACCAGACCACGTCGGCCTCGTTGGTCTCGACCTCGAAGTGTTCGCGCAGGCGATCGACGATGTCCGGGAAGACGGCGCGGCAGACAAGAACGGCGGGCTTCATGGCTTGCTTTCGTTGCTTTCGGAATGGGCGGCCGGCGCCGGCGCGCTGCGATGCAGCGCATCCGGATGCCAGCCGAGCGTGGACAGGAGGATCGCGAAACCGATCAGGTAGCCGACCGCGACATGCCAGCCGCCCACGATCCAGGCGCCGACCGATCGCGCCTGCGGGAACATGCCGGCGAGCGCGACGCCGGCCGATGAACCGAACCAGATCATCGAACCGCCGAAGCCGACCGCGTAGGCGAGAAAGCCCCAGTCGTAGCCGCCCTGGTGCAGCGCCAGCGCGGTCAGCGGGATGTTGTCGAACACGGCAGAGACGAAGCCCAGTCCGAGCGCCGTCGGCCACGATGCGCTGGGCAGATGCTCGACCGGCATCATCGAGGCACACAGCACCAGCGAGAGCAGGAAGATGCTGCCGCGCGTCGCGCCGGGCAGCAGGCTCCAGTCGGGCCGGCGCACCCAGCCGGTCAGCGCGATCGCGACCCAGACCGCGATGCCGATGACCGGCGCGTGATCGAGCACCTCGGGATGGCGCAGGTTGAAGTACACGTTGGCGCCGATCGCCGCGAGCAGGATCGCCGCGACGATCGCGAGGCGCCAGCCGTCGATCACGATGCCGGCCGGCGGCTCCTTCGTGATCGGCTGGTACGCATGCTGCTGGCGCGCGGCGACGATGCCGAAGAAGACCAAGGCCGGCACGGCCGCCACATAGGCCTCGAGCACCTGCAGCGGCGAGACGCCGGCGATCCACATCATCGTCGTCGTGGTGTCGCCGACCACGCTGCCCGCCCCGCCGGCATTCGACGCGGCGACGATCGCGGCGAGAAAGCCGACATGCAGCCGGCCCTTGAACAGCACGGTCGCCATCGTGCCGCCGATCATCGCGGCGGCGATGTTGTCGAGAAACGCCGACAGGCCGAATACCAGCAGCAGCATCACGAAGCCGCCCTTCCAGTCGTCCGGCAGGTAGCGCGGCAGCACGGCCGGCAACTGGCTCTCCTCGAAGTGCTTCGAGAGCAGCGCGAAGCCGAGCAGCAGGCCGAACAGGTTCGCGACCGTCACCCACTCGTGGCCGAGCAGCGCGAACAGGCCGTCGACGCCGGGCACGCCGCGAAAGCCGCTGAAGCCGAGCTTGTACGCGGTGATCACGAGCAGCCCGATCACCGCGACGCGGAGCGTGTGGTGATGAAACAGCGCGACGCCGGCGAGCGTCAGCGCGAACAGGATGAAGTCGATCGGGATGCCGAGGACCGAGGGAACCGCCGTCATGGCGGCGCTCATTCGATGAAGCGCGTGAATGCGGCGACCGGCTCGCGCTCGGTCACCAGCGTGTTCTCGATCGCGTCGGGGTCGGCCCAGCCCAGCGACATGCCGCAGACGACCTGCTCGTCGGCCGACGCGCCGACATGCGCGCTGATGATGCGATGGAACTGCGTGAACGCGGCCTGCGGGCAGGTGTCGAGACCGCGGCCGCGCGCGGCGACCATGATGCTCTGCAGGAACATGCCGTAGTCGAGCCAGCTGCCCTGCTGCATCACGCGGTCGATCGTGAAGATCAGGCCGACCGGCGCGCCGAAGAACTCGTAGTTGCGGCGGTGCTGCGCATGCATCCGCGCCTTGTCGGTCTTCGCAATCTCCAGCAGGCCGTACAGGTCCCAGCCGACCTTGCGGCGGCGGTCGATGAACGGCGACTTCCATTCGGTCGGGTAGTACGCGTACTCCTCGGTGTGCCGAGCGCGCTCTGCCGGGTCGTCGTAGGCGGCGGTGAGCTTGCGCGAGAGTTCGATCTTCGCGCCACCGGTCAGCACGTAGACCTTCCACGGCTGCGTGTTCGTGCCCGAAGGCGCGCGCGCAGCGACCGCGAGGATCTGCTCGATCGCCGCGCGCGGCACCGGCGTCGGCAGGAACGCGCGCAGCGAGCGGCGCGTGCGGATCGCGGTGTCGACCGCGGCGGTCTGCTCGGGGGTCGGCGCAGGGTCCGACGCGGGGTCCAATGTGGTCACAGCAGTCCTTGCAAGGTGTGGATCAGGGTGGGCGGCAGCGGCGCGGGGCGGCGCGTGACGCGGTCGACATAGACGTGGACGAAATGCCCGCAGGCCGCGGCCAGCGGCTCGCCGGCACCGAACAGGCCGATCTCGTAGCGCACGCTCGACGTGCCGAGCTGCGCGACCCGCAGCCCGGCCTCGACCGTCTGAGGGAAGGCGAGCGACGCGAAGTAGTTGCAGTGGGTCTCGACGACCAGCCCGATCACCGGGCTGCGCTCGACATCGAGCGCGCCGGCCTCGATCAGGTAGCGGTTCACGACCGTGTCGAAGTAGCTGTAGTAGACGACGTTGTTGATGTGGCCGTAGGCGTCGTTGTCCATCCAGCGCGTCGAGATGCCGCTGAAGTGGCGATAGGCGTCGCGTGGCTGCGGCGCCGCGCGGCCACGGGGTGGGCAATCTGTGCTCATGGCGCCGCATTGTTCCATTGCCGCCAGCTCGCGATCGCGGCGGCGATCGTGCCGAGGTGAACGCGCACCGTGTCGTCGACATCGCGGCCGTAGCCGCCGGCCATCGACAACGCGACCGGGATGCGCCGCTCGCGCGCCGCGGCGAGCACGCGCCGGTCGCGTTCGGCCAATCCCGCGGTCGTCAGCTTCAGGCGGCCGAGCCGATCCCCTTCGTGCGGGTCGGCACCGGCGAGGTAGAAGATCAGCCCGGGTGGCGCGCGTTCGTGGCGGCGCCAGAGCGTGTCGAGCGCGGTGTCGAGCGCGCGCAGGTAGGGCTCGTCGCCGCAGCCGTCGGGGAGCTCGACATCGAGGTCGCTGCGCGCCTTGCGGAACGGAAAGTTCTTCGCGCCGTGCAGCGACAGCGTGAACACGGTCGGGTCCTCGGCGAAGATCGACGCGCTGCCGTTGCCCTGGTGGACGTCGAGGTCGACGATCGCGACGCGCAGCAGCTGTCGTCGCGTGCGGTGGCCCTCGGCCTGCATGAGCCGCGCCGCCACCGCGGCGTCGTTGAAGACGCAGTAGCCGCCGCCCTTGTCGGCGCTGGCATGGTGCGTGCCGCCGGCCAGGTTCGCCGCGACACCGCTCGCGAGCGCGGCGCGCGCGGCGCCGATCGTCGCGCCGACCGAGCGCCGCGCGCGCTCGACCATCGCCTCGGTCCACGGGAACCCGATCTCGCGCTGCTGCGCGGCTCCAAGCGTGCCGTTGACGATGGCCGAGAGGTAGTCGGGCGTGTGCGCGAGCGCGAGCTCGCCGTCGCTGGCCGGCACGGCCTGGCACATCTGCAGGTCGGCCAGGCCGTCGAGCCGCTCGCGCAACAGGCGGTACTTCGACATCGGAAAGCGATGCCCGGCCGGCAGCGGCAACACGAACTGGTCGGCGTAGAAGGCTTGCATCGCAGCGGGCGTCGGCATGGCTCGCGCGATTGTGCCGGTGCCCCCGGCATGGTGCGGCGCGGGGCACCCCTAGAGGTTCCCGACTAGATTGTTGCACCGCAGCAAAAATGACTTGAAAGTGCCACAAACGCGCACTACACTAGCGTCCATGTTGCAGTGCAGCATTTCTGCGCGAGAGCAATCCCACGCAGTGACCCACTTCCCTCTCAACCCCACCTTCTGGAGACTCTCACCATGATGACCGCCGAACAACTGATGGCCGCCCAAAAGTCGAATGTCGAAGTCCTCTTCGGCCTGACCAACAAGGCTTTCGAAGGCGTCGAGAAGCTCGTCGAGCTGAACCTGCAAGTGGCGCGTGCCGCGATCGGCGAAGCCGCCGAGAACACCAAGGCCGCGCTGTCGGCCAAGGACGCGCAAGAGTTCCTGACGCTGCAAGCCAGCCTGTTGCAGCCGGCCGCCGAAAAGGCCGCCGCGTACAGCCGTCACCTGTATGACATCGCCGCCGCCACCGGCGCCGAAGTCACGAAGGTTGCCGAAGCCACCGCCGCCGAAGCGCAGTCGAAGTTCCTGTCGGTCGTCGACAGCGCGGTCAAGAACGCCCCGGCCGGCAGCGAAAACGCTGTTGCGCTGGTCAAGTCGGCCGTCGCCGCCGCGAACAACGCGTTCGAAGGCGTGCAGAAGGCCGTCAAGCAGGCGACCGAAACCGCCGAAGCGAACTTCCAGGCGATCAGCGCCACCGCGACCAAGGCCACCAAGGTCAAGCGCGCTGCCTGAGCTCGCCATCGGGGTCGGAACTCGAGCTCGGTAAACTTTTGTTGACGGCTTGAACTTCCACGGTACCAGGTCCATCTGAACGGGACCGCGGGCCTTGGCTTGCGGCTTCCTGAAGGTTGTCTCCTCGGTACCCTCTGATCACTCAAGGTACCTTTCGGCCCGCTGCAGCGATGCACCGGGCCGATTTTCTGGAGCCCCTCGGTCGCCGGGTACGGCGCCCGATCCCCCGAGGGGATGCGGGCCGGCTTGGGGCGGCCCGGCGCTCGGCCCGCTTCGCGGCGCCAGGCATCCGTGTGTTCAGCGGGTCTTCGCGGCGATGCGCTCGCGCAGCAGCGCGAGTTGTGCCAGTGCGGCCTCGCGCCCGGCCTGGATCGCGCGCTTGCGCACCGTGAAGTCGGCGCCGGAGACCTGCGCCAGCTTCGGCCGCAGCAGCACATCGGCGTCGCGCAGCTCGTAGCTGTTGATGCTGCGGCCCATGATCGCGAAGGTCTGCAGCAGCATGCGCGCCGCGTCGCCGGTCGCGTTGCCGTCGGGCGCGGCCGAGATGTCGACGGCAATCACCAGGTCAGCGCCCATCTGCCGCGCGAAGCGCACCGGCACCGGTGCGACCAGCCCGCCGTCGACATACTCGCGCAAGCCGATGCGCACCGGCTGGAACACGGCCGGCACCGCGCTCGACGCGCGCACCGCGATGCCGGGGTCGCCGCGCTGGAACAGGATCGCCTCGCCGCTGTCGAGGTCGGTCGCGACGATGCCGAGCGGCATGCGCATCTGCTCGATGCGCAGCCCGCCGGTGTTGGCACGGACGTACTTCGCCAGCCCCTCGCCACGGATCAACCCGCGGCCGGGGAACGACCAGTCGGCGAAGGCCGATTCGTCCATCGACTCGGCCAGCGCCGCGAGCTGCGCCCCGCTCTTGCCAGAGGCGTAGAGTGCCGCGACCAGGCTGCCGGCCGAGGTGCCGGCGACGACGTCCGGCCTGATGCCGTTCTCTTCGAGCACCTGAATCACGCCGATGTGCGCAAAGCCGCGCGCCGCGCCGCCGCCGAGCGCCAGGCCGATGCGCGGTGGCTTCGGCGCAGCGATCGGAACCGGCTCGGGCGGCGGTGGTGGCTGCGGAACCGTCGGGGCCGCCTGCGGCGCGGGCCGAGGCGCCGTCTGGCAGCCGGCCAGCGCTGCCAATGCCAGGCCCGTGCCGGCTCGGAGCCAGCGCCTGCGAGCCGGTGAGACCGGGCTCGCCTTTATGTCTCTATCGAATAAGCAAAAATTGATAATGTTCTTCCAGAATATATGAGCGCTCCGTACATTCCCGTACTTCGGCGCTGCTGTGGCGCCATTGCGGGCGCATGAACTGAATGGACTGGATCGCGATTGTCAGCGGCTTCGGCGTCGGCGCGATTGTCGGGCTGACCGGCGTGGGAGGCGGCTCGCTGATGACGCCGCTGCTGCTGTCGGTCTTCCGGCTGCACCCGGCGGTCGCAATCGGCACCGACCTGTGGTTCGCCGCGATCACGAAGACCGCGGGCTCGGCCTCGCACCACCAGGCCGGCCATGTGCAGTGGCGCATCACCGGGCTGTTGCTGGCCGGCAGCATCCCGGCGTCGCTGGCGACGATCGCGCTGATGCACCTGACCGGCGTGACCAAGGGCTGGGCCGCCGCGCTGACCGTGACGCTCGGCGTCGCGCTGCTGCTGACGGCGGTGACCGTGGCTTACAAGCGCGTCTGGCAGGGCCTGGGCCTGCGGCTCGAGCGCTGGATCCCCGAGCATCGCAAGCCGTGGCTGACGGTCGGCTGCGGGCTGATCCTCGGCGTGCTGGTGTCGCTGAGCTCGATCGGCGCGGGCGCGATCGGCGCGACGCTGATCCTGTTGCTCTACCCGCGCCTGAAATCGCATCAAATCGTCGGCACCGACATCGCCCACGCGGTGCCGCTGACACTCGTCGCCGGCATCGGCCACGCGACCCTGGGCCATGTGAACTGGGGCCTGCTCGGCGCGCTGCTGATCGGCTCCATCCCCGGCATCTGGATCGGCGCGCAGCTGACCCGCCGGATGCCCGAAACATTCGTGCGCACGCTGCTGTGCCTCGCCCTCGTGAGCGCCGGATTGAAAGTGATCACCTGATGCGACCCCCACACTCACTTCGTTCGTTGCCCCCCGCGGGGGCGCAGGCCCCCTTTGGGGCGGCCCGGCAGGAGGCCTGATGTATCAGTACACCGAATTCGACAAGCAGTTCGTCCACCAACGCGCCGCACAATTCCGCGACCAGCTCGAACGCAACCTCGCGGGCAAGTTGCCCGAAGACGAGTTCCGCGCGCTGCGCCTGCAGAACGGCTGGTATGTGCAGCGCCATGCGCCGATGTTGCGCATCGCCGTGCCGTACGGCGAACTGAGCGCCGCGCAGCTGCGCACGCTGGGCACGATCGCGCGCGAGTACGACCGCGGCTACGGCCACTTCACGACGCGCCAGAACCTGCAGTTCAACTGGATCCCGCTGACCCGGGCCGCCGACGTGATGGACGCGCTTGCGGCCGTCGACATGCACGGCATCCAGACCAGCGGCAACTGCATCCGCAACATCACCAGCGACGCGCTGGCCGGCGTCGCGCCCGACGAGGTCGTCGACCCGCGCCCCTACGCCGAGCTGCTGCGCCAGTGGAGCACGCTGCACCCCGAGTTCGCGTTCCTGCCGCGCAAGTTCAAGATCGCGATCACCGGCGCGACCGAAGACCGCGCCGCGATCGGCTGGCACGACATCGGCCTGCAGCTGCTGAAGGACGAAACCGGCGCGGTCGGCTTCAAGGTGCTGGTCGGCGGTGGCATGGGCCGCACGCCGATCATCGGCATCACGATCCGCGAGTTCCTGCCGTGGCAGCAGATTCTCGTGTTCATCGAGGCCATCGTGCGTGTCTACAACCGCTACGGCCGGCGCGACAACCTCTACAAGGCGCGCATCAAGATCCTCGTGAAGGCCGAAGGCCAGAAGTTCATCGATGCGGTGAACGAGGAGTTCAACGACATCCTCGAGAACGACGTGGCCGGCACGGCCCACCTTCTGCCGCAGGCCGAGTTCGACCGTGTGGCGCAGGGCTTCCGGTTGCCGGAGGGCGTTGCCGCGGTGAACGAAGCGCCGAGCGCGGCGTTCGACGCACCGAAGGCTTTCGGCCGCTGGCTCGAACGCAACGTGCACGGGCACAAGCTCGCCGGCTATCGCACGGTGACCTTGTCGCTGAAGCGCGCCGGCCAGGCGCCGGGCGACGCGACCGCCGACCAGATGGACGCCGCCGCCGCGATCGCGGAGCGCTTCAGCCATGGCGAGCTGCGCGTCACGCACGACCAGAACCTGCTGCTGCCCTGGGTGCTCGAGCGTGACCTGCACGCGTTGTGGCAGGCCGCGCGCGACGCCAGTTTCGCGACGCCGAACATCGGCCTGCTGACCGACATGATCGCCTGCCCTGGCGGTGACTTCTGCGCACTCGCGAATGCGCGCTCGATCCCGATCGCCGAGGAGCTCATGCAGCGCTTCGACGAGATCGACGAGCTCTACGACATCGGCAACATCGACCTGCACATCAGCGGCTGCATCAACTCCTGCGGTCACCACCACAGCGGCCACATCGGCATCCTCGGCGTCGACAAGGACGGCAAGGAGTGGTATCAGGTCTCGCTCGGCGGTTCCGACGGCTCGACCATCAGCGGCGCCTCGGTGCCCGGCAAGGTGATCGGCCCGTCGTTCGCGGCCGACGAGGTCGCCGACGTGATCGAGTCGGTGGTCGAGACCTATCGCGGCCAGCGCGCGGCGAACGAGCTGTTCATCGACACCGTCAAGCGTGTCGGCCTCGAGCCGTTCAAGGCCTCCGCGAACGCGGTGCGCCGCAGCACCGCGACCGCGCACGCCGCCTGAATCGACCAAGGACGAACCCCATGAAGTTCATCGATCCCCACAAGGACCAATGGCATGCGCTCGGCGGCGAGGACGGCCCGGCGGCCTGCATCAACCCGGTGCCGTACCTGCTGCTGAGCGTCGAGCAATGGCACGCGTTTCGCGCCCAGTGGCCGCAGCAGATGCCGGTCGGCGTGAAGCTCGCGAACGACGCCGAGGTCAAGGAGATCGCCGCCGACCTGCCGCGCCTGAGCCTGGTGCAGCTGAATTTCCCGAAGTGGGTCGACGGCCGCGCCTACAGCCAGGCCCACACCTTGCGCGCGCGCTACCGCTTCAAGGGCGAGGTGCGCGCGACCGGCGAGGTGCTGGTCGACATGGTGCTGCTGCTCGCGCGCACCGGCTTCGACGCCGCGGTGCTGCGCGCCGACCAGTCGCTCGACGCCGCGCACCGCGCGCTGAGCTTCTTTCCCGGCTATTACCAGGGCGGTGCCGACGACCCGCTGCCGCTGTTCGCGAAGCCGCCCGGCACCGGCGCCGCGCTGGTGCGCGCGCAGGACGAGTTCCTGCACGCCGGAGCCTCGATATGAGCGGCGAAGCGATTGCGCTGTACGCGCGCGAGTCCGCCGGCTTCGATGGCCGCGTCGCGAGCGCGCTCGCGCTGCTGCGGCGCGCCGCGGCCGAGCACCCGATGCGCATCGTCCAGGCCACCAGCCTCGGCGCCGAAGACATGGTGATCACCGACCTGATCGCGCGCCACCGGCTGCCGATCGCCATCGCGACGCTCGAGACCGGCAAGCTGCATGCCGAGACTGTCGGCCTGATCGGGCAGATCGAGTCGCGCTATGCGCTCGAGGTCGATGTGTTCGAGCCGGTGCACGAATCGGTCGTGCATTTCGTGCGCAAGAACGGCGAGCGCGCCATGTACGACAGCATCGAGCTGCGCAAGGCCTGCTGCGCGATCCGCAAGCTCGAGCCGCTGTCGCGCATGCTGCAGGAGCGCAGCGCCTGGGTCACCGGGATGCGCCGCGAGCAATCGGCGAACCGCGGCACCGTGGAGTTTGCCGAGCAGGACGACAAGGGCCGTGCCAAGTTCAACCCGCTCGCCGACTGGAGCTGGGCCGACGTCTGGCACTACATCGCGTCGAACGACGTGCCCTACAACCCGCTGCACGACCAGTTCTACCCGAGCATCGGCTGCGCACCCTGCACCCGCGCGATCGCCGTCGGCGAAGACTTCCGCGCCGGCCGCTGGTGGTGGGAAGACGAAGGCGCGAAGGAATGCGGCCTGCATGTCCACGATGAATCCCAGGTTTCGATGATCGGATCACACCCATGAACGCACCGTTGAAAGTCGAGCAACTGCTGCCCGAGCTCGATCACACACACCTCGACTGGCTCGAGGAAGAAGCGATCTTCATCCTGCGCGAAACTGTCGCCGCGTTCGAGCGGCCGTCGCTGCTGTTCTCGGGCGGCAAGGATTCGTGCGTCGTGCTGCGCCTGGCCGAGAAGGCCTTCAAGCGCAAGAATGCGCAGGGCGAGTACGAAGGCCGTCTGCCGTTCCCGCTGCTGCACGTCGACACCGGGCACAATTTCCCCGAGGTGATCGAGTTCCGCGATCGGCGCATCGAAGAGATGGGCGAGCGGCTCGTCGTCGGCCATCTCGAGGATTCGATCGCGCGCGGCACCGTGCGCCTCTCGCATCCGCTCGAATCGCGCAACGGCCACCAGACCGTCGCGCTGCTCGAGGCGATCGAAGAGCACCGCTTCGACGTGCTGATGGGTGGCGCCCGCCGCGACGAAGAAAAGGCCCGTGCGAAGGAACGCATCTTCAGCCACCGCGACAGCTTCGGCCAGTGGCAGCCGAAGGAGCAGCGCCCCGAACTCTGGACGCTCTTCAACACGCGCATCAAGCCCGGCGAGCACATGCGCGCGTTCCCGATCAGCAACTGGACCGAGCTCGACGTCTGGCTCTACATCGCGCGCGAGAACATCCCGCTGCCGAACCTGTACTTCGCGCACGACCGCGAGGTGATCCGCCGCAAGGGGCTGCTGGTGCCGCTGACCGAGGTCACGCCGCTGCTGCCGGGCGAAACGTCCGAGAAGGTCGAGGTGCGCTTTCGCACCGTCGGCGACATGACCTGCACGTGCCCGGTCGAGAGCCCGGCCGCAAGCGCCGCCGACATTGTCGCCGAGACCCTGCAGGTGACGGTCAGCGAACGCGGCGCGACCCGCATGGACGACCGCACGTCGGACGCGTCGATGGAACGGCGCAAGAAGGAAGGGTATTTCTGATGAGCACGCTGCAAGCCCCGCCGGTGAAAGACCACCGCGCCCTCCGGTTCCTGACCGCCGGCTCGGTCGACGACGGCAAGAGCACGCTGATCGGCCGGCTGCTGTACGACTCGCGCGCGATCCTGGCCGACCAGCTCGACACGCTCGAGAAGCGCGCGGCGGGCGCACCGATCGACCTCTCGTTGCTCACCGACGGCCTCGAGGCCGAACGCGAGCAGGGCATCACGATCGATGTCGCCTACCGCTACTTCGCCACCAAGCAGCGCAAGTTCATCATCGCCGACGCGCCGGGCCATGAGCAGTACACCCGCAACATGGTGACGGCCGCGGCCGGCAGCGATGCGGCGGTCGTGTTGGTGGACATCACGAAGCTCGACACGAGATTGGCAACCGCGGCGAACCCCGTCAAGCTGCTCGCGCAGACGCGGCGCCATGCGCTGCTCGCGCAGCTGCTGCGCGTGCCGAGCATCGTGTTCGCGATCAACAAGCTCGACGCGGTCGACGATCCGGGGCAGGCCTATGAAGCCGTGCGCGCCTCGCTGCTCGCGTTCGCCGACGAAGCGAAGATGGAAGTCGCCGGCATCGTGCCGGTCTCGGCACTGCGCGGCGACAACGTGACCCAGCCGCTCGACGCCCCCTGGTACGACGGCCCGTCGCTGCTGCAGCTGCTCGAGAGCCTGCCGACCGCGCAGGAGCGCAAGGTCGGCGACTTGCTGATCCCGGTGCAGTACGTGGCCCGCGATGGTGGACCGGACAAGAGCGGCGTCGGCGACCAGCCGCGCACGCTGTGGGGCCGCATCGCGCATGGCCGCGTGCAGGCCGGCGACGAGGTGCAACTGTTCCCGAGCCGGCAGAAGGCCATCGTCGCCGAGGTGCGCGTCGCCGGCGAGCTGGTCGACTTCGCCGAGGCCGGTCAGTCGGCGGGCCTGAGCCTCGATCGCCAGCTCGATGTCTCGCGCGGCGACTGGATCGCGACACCCGGTACGGTGCACGAGACCAACCGCTTCTCGGCCACGCTCGCCTGGCTCGACACCGAACCGGCGGTGATCGGCCGCAAGTACTCGGTGCGCCACGGCAACCGCTGGGTGCAGGCACGCATCACCGCAATCGAGAGCCGGCTCGACATCCACTCGCTGCTGGCGACCGACGCGCACGAACTCGCGGTCAACGACATCGGGCATGTCGTGATCGAGACGCAGCAGCCGCTGCCGGTCGAGGCCTACGCGTCGAACCGCGTCGGCGGCTCGCTGATCATCGTCGACCCGACCAGCAACCGCACCAGCGGCGCGCTGCTCGTGAAGGAGGCGGCCTGATGCGCGACGCGCGCACAGGCCAGGGCCGGGTCGTCTTCATCGGCGCCGGCCCCGGCGCGGCCGACCTGATCACCGTGCGCGGTGCAGCGCGCCTGAAGCAGGCAGACGTCGTGCTGTTCGATGCGTTGACCGACCCCGCGCTGCGTGCGCTCGCGCCGAGCGCGAAATGGGTTCACGTCGGCAAGCGCGGCTTCTGCGACAGCACCGGCCAGACGACGATCAACGCGCTGCTCGTCAAGCACGCGCGGGAGGTCGAGCTCGTCGCGCGCCTGAAGGGCGGCGACCCGAGCGTGTTCGGTCGCCTCGAGGAAGAGCTCGAGGCGCTCGCGCGCGCGGGCATCGCCTGCGAGGTCGTGCCCGGCGTGACCGCCGCGATCGCCGCCGCCGCCGCGACGCAGCGCCCGCTGACACGGCGCGGCCACGGTCGCAGCGTCAGCCTGACCACCGCGATGACACGCGAAGGCCAGCTGCAGGCCACGCGCAGCGCCGACACCGAAGTCGTCTACATGGCCGGCAAGCAGCTTGCCGCGCTGTCGCGCCGCCTGCTCGCGGCCGGCTGGCCCGCCGACACGCCGGTCAGCGTGGTTTCGCGCGCCGGCTGGCCGGATCATCTGCACAGCGATCACAGCGTCGCGAGCCTCGGCCAGGCCGCGATGCTGCACGCCGGCCGGCCGACGGTCGTGACGGTCGGCGCCGGCGCGGCCGCGATCAGCCCCGCGCCGAACCCGGCGCCGGCCCGCGCGAGCGGGCGCGCTGCCGGCCGCGTCGGCAAGCCGATCGATGCGGTCAGCGCGAAGCCCTAAAATCCTTCTTTCCTTGCCGGCCCACGCGCCGCTGCAACCCCACATCACCCGAGCTTCACCATGACCCACGTCGTCCTCGAATCGTGCATCCGCTGCAAGTACACCGATTGCGTCGATGTGTGCCCGGTCGATTGCTTCCGCGAAGGCCCCAACTTCCTCACCATCGACCCGGACGAGTGCATCGACTGCGCGGTCTGTATCCCCGAGTGCCCGGTCAACGCGATCGTGCCGGAGGAAGACGTGCCCGGCGACCAGCAGCACATGATCCCGCTGAATGCCGAACTCGCGAAGAACTGGCCGAGCATCACGAAGCGCAAGGGTCCGCTGCCCGACGCCGACGAGTGGAAAGACAAGACCGGCAAGCTCGGCGAGCTGGTCAAATAAGGCCACGATGATCGAGACCGATGCGCTCGTCATCGGCGCCGGGCCGGTCGGCCTGTTCCAGGTCTTCGAGCTCGGCCTGCTCGAGATGCGCGCGCATGTGGTCGACTCGCTGCCGGTGCCGGGCGGCCAGTGCATCGAGCTCTACGCCGACAAGCCGATCTACGACATCCCCGCGACCCCGCGGTGCACCGCGCGTGAGTTGGTCGCGAGCTTGCTGAAGCAGATCGAGCCGTTCCGTCCCACGTTTCATTTCAGCCAGCAGGTCGATGCGGTCGAGCGCGACGCCGATGGGCACTTTCTGATCGAGAGTTCCGCCGGCACGCGCTGGCGCGCCAAGGCGGTGTTCATCGCCAGCGGCGTCGGCTCGTTCCAGCCGCGGCGCCTGAAGGTCGATGGATTGCGGGCGTTCGAGAGCACGCAGGTCTTCTACAGCGCGCCGGACGATCTCGCGGCGCTGGCCGGCCGGCGCATCGTCGTGATCGGTGAGGACGATGTGGCGCTCGACTGCGCGCTGCGCCTCGCGCCGATCGCCGGCGTCACGCTGATGCATCGGCGCGATGAATTCAACAAGGCCACGCCGGAGACGGTCGCGCAAGTGCGCGAGTTGCGCACCGAGCAGCGCCTGCTGTTCGTCGCTGCGCAGGCGACCGGCATCGAGCAGGCGGATGGCCGGCTGACGGCGCTGCGGGTGCTCGGCGTCGATGGCGTTGCGCGGTCGT
Source organism: Rhizobacter sp. P5_A1 (assembly GCF_056400745.1). Taxonomy (NCBI): domain Bacteria; kingdom Pseudomonadati; phylum Pseudomonadota; class Betaproteobacteria; order Burkholderiales; family Sphaerotilaceae; genus Rhizobacter; species Rhizobacter sp. P5_A1. The sequence continues at coordinate 78,360 of NZ_JBFUKR010000019.1, read as the reverse complement.
TGCCGGTCGACACGCTGCTCGTGCTCACCGGCCTGAGCCCCAAGCTCGGCCCGATCGCCGACTGGGGCCTGGCGCTCGAGCGCAAGCAGCTCGTCGTCGACACCGCGACCTTCGAGACCAGCGTGCCCGGCATCTTCGCGGTCGGCGACGTGAACACCTACCGCGGCAAGAAAAAGCTGATCCTGTGCGGCTTCCACGAGGCCACGCTCGCGGCCTTCGGCGCGGCCGCGCGCGTGTTCCCGGACCAGCCCGTGCACCTCGAGTACACGACCACCAGCCCGCGGCTGCACAAGGCACTCGGCGTCGCGCCGGCGCCTGAGCCATAATTCGCCCGTCGCGCGGTTCGCCGCGCGGCATTCGCTAGGGGTGTTGGGCCGTGACCGGCCCGACTGAGACAGTCCCTTTGAACCTGATTGAGGTAATCCTCGCGCAGGGAAGCACGGCCCAGGCCGCATCACCTCGCGTGCTGCTCCCTTGGGCCCGCCGACCTGCCATCGACCACGGAACCACGATGGCACGCTTGACCACACGACACCGCCTTCTCTCTCCGATCGCCGCTGCCGCATGGCTTGTTGCGGCACAGGCGGGCGCGCAGACCGCGCCATCGCCCACGCCGCCGACCACGCAGTTGCCACCGATCACCGTCACCGGGCGCGCGACACCGCCGGTCAACGTCAGCGGCTGGGGCGACACGCCGCTCGCGAAGACGCCGATCCAGGCGAGCGTGTTCGGCGCCGAGCAACTGAAGGACAGCGGCACGCAGCGCCTCTCGGACCTGACCGCGATCGACCCGGCGGTCAGCGACGCCTACAACGCCGAGGGCTACTGGGACTCTCTGACCGTGCGCGGCTACGTGCTCGACAACCGCTTCAACTTCCGCCGTGACGGGCTGCCGATCAGCGCCGAGACCTCGATCCCGCTCGACAACAAGGCGAGCATCGAGATCCTCAAGGGCACCAGCGGCATGCAGGCCGGCACCAGCGCGCCCGGCGGCCTGGTCAACTACCTCGTCAAGCGCCCGCTCGACGCGCCGCTGCGCTCGGTGAGCCTCGAGTGGCGCCAGCCCGGCAGCGTGACCGGCGCGCTCGACCTGAGCCAGCGCTTCGGCGCCGACCAGGCCTTCGGCGTGCGCCTGAACGCCGCGGCCGCGCACCTCGACCCGATGGTGCGTGACAGCCGAGGCAACCGCAACCTGTTCGCGCTTGCCGCCGACTGGCGCATCAGCCCCGATGCGCTGCTCGAGGCCGAGGTCGAGACCAGTCACCGCTCGCAACCGAGCCAGCCCGGCTTCAGCATGCTCGGCAACACCGTGCCGCAGCCCGGCGACCCGCGCATCAGCCTGAACAACCAGCCATGGTCGTTGCCGGTCGTGTTCAACGCGACGACCGCGTCGCTGCGCTGGCAGCAGAAGCTCGGCAGCGACTGGAAGTTCATCGCTCACGCCGCCACGCAGCGGCTGCGCACCGATGACCGACTGGCCTTCCCGTTCGGCTGCTCGAAGGAAGGCAACTTCGACCGCTACTGCTCCGACGGCAGCTTCGACTACTACGCCTACCAGAGCGACAACGAACGCCGCACCACCGACACCGTGCAGCTCTCCGTCGAGGGCAAGGCGAGCACCGGCACCTTGAAGCATCAACTCGCCTTCGGCGTGCTCGAGTCACGCTTCAAGAGCCGCCTGCAGCCGCGCGTGGACGACGGCACGATCGTCGGCGAAGGCACGGTCGACGGCCTCACGCTGATCCCGACGCTGCCGCAACTCGGTACCGTGCCGAACACCAACCTCACCGAGCGCTCGACCGAGCTCTTCGCACGCGACGCGATCACGCTGACGGACAACCTGACCGCCTGGCTCGGCCTGCGCCACACGCGCATCCGTCGCGAGAGCGTTCGTACCGATGGCACGGTCCCGAGCGACTTTTCCGATGCGTTCACGACGCCGTCGATCGCGCTGAGCTACGCGTTCGCGCGCGATCAACTGGTCTATGCCAGTTGGGGCCAGGGGGTCGAATCGAGCGCCGTGCCGAACCGAACGAACTACACCAATGCCGGTGAGGTGTTCACGACAAAGAGCCGCCAGGCCGAGATCGGGCTGAAGGGCGCGAGCGACGCGTTCGAATGGAATCTCGCGGCGTTCGACATCCGGCGCCCGCGCACGCAGGACTTCTGCGACGTCGCGAACACCTGCACCACGCAGCTCGACGGCCGCGCACACCACCGCGGCGTCGAAGCCAACGCCGCGTGGCGCCAGGGCCCATGGGCCCTGCGCGGCGGTGCGCAGTGGCTGCGCGCGCGGGTCGAAGGCAGCCAGGTCGCGGGCCTCGACGGCATGGAGCCGACCAATGTCCCGGCACGCACGCTGAAGCTGCAGGCCGCCTACGACGTCGCCACCCTGCCCGGCCTGAACCTGCAGGCCGGGCTGACGCACGAGAGCCGGCGCATGGTCCTGCCCGACAACAGCGCGACGACGCCCGGCTGGACGCGCGTCGACGCCGCGCTGCGCTATCAGACCAAGCTCGCCGGCGCGCAGGCGACGTGGCGCGCCGGGGTCGACAACCTGTTCGACAAGCGCGCGTGGCGCGAGTCGCCCTACGAGTTCAGCCACGTCTACCTGTACCCGATGGCGCCCCGCACCGTGCGGCTGTCGGTGCAGGTCGATCTCTGAGGGCCTGGGAAAGCCAGCTATAATGCAAGGCTGTTCCTCGATAGCTCAGTTGGTAGAGCGCCGGACTGTTAATCCGTAGGTCCCTGGTTCGAGCCCAGGTCGGGGAGCCAATAACGACGGGGCCTGTAGCAATACAGGCCCCTTTTCGTTGGGATCGGATATTAGGTAGATATTGGGCGTTGCCTAATATCCAGTGCCCGGCGCTGGGTACCCGCTGCGTCCGATGACCGAAAGGCGGACTGTGGCGACAAGCAATCTCCCAATGCAACTGGAACGCCTGAGGCGCCACTACGAGATGGCGCTGCAGACGTACGACGCTGTCGCACTGCTCGACCTCTCGCACTTGCTTCGCATCTGGGCCGACCTGCGGAGCCAGTTGCCAGGCACCTTGCCAAAGTCCTCGTCGACGATGCTGTTCAGAAACGCGTCGCCCGCACGCAAGCTGAAGCAGACCATCGGCCCAAGACCGTTTGTCCTGGCCCTGCTTCCCGGGGGCATTCGTATGCGAGGGCTATTCGGACTTGGCGGAGCCCCCGCCGTCTTGGGAGGCGGCAACTGGCACGTCGGCGCTAACGTCAAGCCAAACGCTGATGCTTACGGTCAAATCGAGACCACTGAAGTCAGCCACATTCTGATCGTTCGAGACATCGACGCGCCGGGCCAACTGAAAAGCGGCGGCGAGTCGATCGCCCGCGTCAACTTTCCAAGGTGGCTTGACGGCGAATGCGTGCGGATGCGGCGCAGCAGTACCGACCCCGATGTCGTGCGCATCACCACCGAGCAGATGATCAGACGCGTCGCCAACACGCTGGACGGCTCTCACCCGATTGGCATGCCAACGACCATGTCGCAGCCAGTGGATGCCGACATTGAGTACCTTTTGCAGGTCAATCTCGGCGGGTTCCCGCTGCCGCACACAGTGCTGCTGAAGGCCGCTCAGGACATCCTGACAATCTTCACTCCTTGGGTGTTCCCGAATCCACAAGACTCCGCGTCCCCGCCGGCGCCTTAACACCTTTCCACCGGTCAGGCCAGCCATCCCGACGATGAGCACGCCAGCGCGCTTCCTGAAGGGGTTTGCCTTACACCGGCCTGCGCGTCCGAGCGCATGATGAAAAGTTGCGTCCAGGGAGGGAACCATGACGAACAGACAGCATTCGCACTACAAGGGCTGTTCCATCACCACTCGGTGGGCTGAAGTCCCGATGCCACAGACAGATTGGATGGACATCGATGCAGTGCTCCTTTCGTCTGGTAGGCAATTCAAGGCCAGCTTCTTGGCTCAGCCGCGGAACGCTGAACCTGCGTGGCAGGAGTTCCCTGAAGCAGTATTCGACACCTCTGCTCACGCTGAGGAAAACGCGCGGACGGTCGCCAAGCTGTCCATCGACCGACGACTTGACGACCTACGTGACCTCGGCGTTACCACCGGCTTTGACATGTCCATCTAGAAGGCTTGTTTCCGCGCAGTACACCCAATGACGAAGGACGCCAAGACTCGATCGACGCGAGCAGCTCGAGCACCGCCTGCGCCCGAGGCGCCGACGCCGGCGCTGACGAAGGACGACTGGCTGAGCCGGTTCGAGGCCGCGCTCATCGTTGACTTCCGCCCGGACATCGGCCGCAAGTTCGCGCGCGTCGTCGCGGTTGACCAATGGACCGTGCACCGCGAGATGGACCCGCGCGAGGCGGCGCGGCAGTGGGCCAACCGGAAGCCATGAAGCGCGTCGAATACTGGCTCTGGACGATCTGGAACCTCCAGGGCACGAAGAAGGTGAAGACCCGACACCACATGGACGAGGTGACCGCCCTCGCCCGTCACCCGGAGGCGGTGCGAGTCCCGGGCTCGTGCGAAGTGCGACAAATACCCGAAACGCCCGAAGAGCGGGCGATGGACTCGACCAGCATCAACACGCGGGCGAAGCTTCCCGGCTAGACCCTGCGCGCGCTCCAGGTCAGCCGCGCACCGCGGCCGGGTTCGCCGGATCCGCCTGGGCCTTGCCCCGGAACCACGATGCGACGCCGAGGATCGCCCCCATCGCCGTCCATGCTTCGAACGGGATCGACGGCACCGGGATCTTGCACAACGGCAGCACGAAGTACACGCCGAAGAAGCTGACCCCGAAGATGAAGCCGTTGAACGGCCGCCACGACCACGAGGCCCAGTGCTCCGACTTGGTCTCGGCCTGCATTGTCGCGTTGACGGCCTGGATCGAGGAGGTCTCGGCGGCAAGCTGGTTCGCGGCCGCCTGCACGACAAGACCCTGCAGTTCCACCTGCCGATCCTTCTCGATCTGCGCCAGCTTGACCGCGGCATCGGGGTTGACCGTGAGCGCCTGGCTCACCGCGTCGGGCGTCGGAGCGACGCCGAGGGCCGACGCGATCATCGAGCCGACGGCGCCGATCGCAGCACCAGCTGGGCCGCCGAGCAGGCCGCCGAGCATCGGGGCGGATTTGGCGACGGTGGCCGCAATGTCTTTCCACTCCACGGGTCACGCTCCCTTGAGGTCGTCGTCGTGCCAGCCGGTGTCGGCCTCGAGCGTCACGTCGTGGAATGGCTTGGTGCGCTCGACGGTGGCCCAGGCGCGCTCTGTTGCCGGGTCGTTGAGTACGCGCTCGCGCTCGCCGACCGACATGAGCGCGTAGACCGGGCCGGTGCTGGCCATCACGTAGACGCCCGGGTGCGCGTCGGCGCGGGCGGCATCGATGCTATGGAAGATCCTCATGACGTCGGCGCGGTGTTGCGCATCGTCTTGCCGTCGCGATGGATCTCGATGCCACGGCGCGCACCTTGGACCTGCTTCCACTCGCCGGGCTGGTCGCCCTGCGGCTTCGATGGCTCAGACGGCTTCACGTACGGGTACCGGTGATACGTGCCGTCGGGATGCTTGAAGATGGCCACGATGCACCGTCCTCACTCATGCGACGACGCCGCCGGCATCGACGTAGGCTTGCTGCAGCGCCGCAAGCTTGTTCTCGTGCTGGCCGTAGCCCGCGCCCGGCAGGCTCGCCCAGATGTTCGACACGCGATCGACGGCCGCCGAGAAGTCACCCGACTCGATGAGCGGCAGCGCGCGGCGTTCCTTGATCTGCTGGATCGCGATCGCGTCCTGGCTGGTCGGCGAGAAGTCGTGCAGCTTCAGCAGGACCTTGTACGCGTCGAAGTACCGCGCCAGCAGCTGATAGCGGCCCGCTGCGGTGCTGTTGATGTTCAGGCGAGGCAACCACACCAGCTTGCGCGGGTGATCGGCGTAGCCGATGAACCGGGTCCCGCCGACGAGCACGTCGTAGCCGTTGTCGGAGGCGGCAAGCAGCTTCGGGCCGATCTCGCTGAAGGCGATCATGTCCAGGAAGGCCTTGAGGTTCGGGCTCATGGGATGGGCTTTCCATTCAGCTGCAGTGGCCCGACCCCGTCACCCGGCTCGGTGCGCGGCGGCTCGAACGCGCCCTGCAGGATGCGCATCGAGCGGTTCAGCGATGCCATCGCCTCGCGCGGCAACCAGCCCAGCGTGGCGGCGATCTCGTTGGTGTTCATGCCGAATTCGAAGCGCAGTGACAGCGCGCGCTGGTCGCCGAGCGGCATCGCGTTGATGCGGTCGATCAACCATTGCCGCTTCTCGGGCAGCCGTTCGGCCATGGCCAGGTTCTCGGCGATGCCCATGTCGGTCCGCGCCGCTACAGGTCGCCGCGACCCGTCGATTCCAGGAAGGGGCGCGGCTTACCGTTGATCCATCCCTTCCGGATCGCGAGCGGCTTCACCAGCTTCTTCCACGCCCACTCGGTGATCAGGCACAGCGTGTAGATGCCTGCAAGGATCGATGCGATTTCGCCCCAGGTCAGACCTCCTGCGGTCACGACGACAGCGCTGACGCCCTTGAGCATCGGGTGGCTAATCGTGGTGTCGTCGCTCATGCCGCGATGCTATGGACCGGGCATTTACACGCCGACGCAAACTAGCGCGTTTGCGCGCTTGAACGGCGCGCGATCCATTGCGCTACGCCATGCGCGCAATGCAGGATGCACGCCCATGGCAGGACGCATCACGGCAGGCACAGAACGCGCGCTCAGGCGCCACACTTCGGGCGAAGCGATCACCGCGGCAGCGCGCGCCGAGGGCGTCGATCCGAGCACCGTGTTTCGGGCGCTGAAGCGCCTGCGCAAGTCAGGCGCGGAGCTGCCGCGCCAGCGCATCGTGATCGCCGGCGCTGGTGCGCTGGGCCGCGAGCTGATGGGCTGGTTGCGCATGGACGGCTGCGCGAACTCGATCACTTTCATCGACGACCTGGTACCCGCGTTCGTGTGCACCTGGCTGGGCGCGCTGTCGGGATACCAGGACGAGGCGCGCGAAGACGACGAGCTCTATCTAGCCGTGGCCGGGCCCGCGATGCGCGCCGCGATCGCCGCACAGCTCGGTGTCGACGGCGCGACCTTCATCGCGTGCTCAGCGACCATCACCGGCGAGTGCGAGATCGGCGCCGGCTCCTTGTTGCTGCCGCACTGCCTGGTATCGGCGAACGCCGTGCTCGGCCGATCGGTGATCGTCAACACGTACAGCGGCGTCGGCCATGACGTGGTGCTCGGCGACTTCTGCACGCTGAGCTCGCACGTCGACATCACGGGCAAGGTCAAGGTCGGCGATCGCGTCTTCTTCGGCAGCGGCGCGCGTGTGCTGCCCGGGCTGACGATCGGCGACGACGCGGTGATCGGCGCCGGCGCAGTGGTCGTCAAGGACGTGCCGGCGGGTGCGACGGTGTTCGGCAATCCGGCGCGGCAGATCGCATGAGCCACTGGCACCCCGTCGCCCATCTCTCTGAGCTCGCCGAGCCGGGGGACTATGTGCTGCTGCCGTGGAAGGCCGACGGCGAGATCGCGCTGGCCAACATCGCCGGCGAGATCGTCGGCTTTGACAACCGGTGCGGGCATCGCGGCGCGCGCATCTTCGACGGCTTGCGCGGCAACCGCGAGCCGCGCTGCGCGTACCACGGGCGCCTCACCACGGCCGGCAACGTCAAGCGCTTCGAAACCGGTCAAATTGGCGACTGGCTGCTCGTGTCCGATGCGCCGCCTCACGCTCCGCATTGCGCCCCGGAGGCAATCTTCGACTTCCTCGCCGCTGTGCCGCCGCTGCGCCTGCACAGCACGCTGCAGTTCGTCATGGACTGCCACTGGACCGTCGCGGTCGAGAACGCACTCGACTTCGAGCACGTCGCCCACGTGCACACCGACTCACTGGCCAAGCTGGCGCTGGTGCAGAAGCACCTGCAGCTCTTCGACAACGGCTCGTCGATGGAGGAGTTCTCCTCCGAAGCGCAGCGCCTGGGCCACCTGACGCGCTTCTTCAAGCACGAGCAGCGATTCGACTACGTGCACGCGCACCTGTTCCCGTACTCGTGCCTGTCGAGCACCCGCGGCTGGAGCTACAGCCTGCAGCACTACTTCCCGCGCGCCGATGGCCGCACGAACTTCGTTCACAGGCTCTACGCCGCCGAGACCACGCGGCCGATGCCGGAGTTCTTCGACTCGGTCGCGCGCCTGAACGAGCAGGTGTTCCGCGAAGACGCCGAGGTGTGCGCGCGCGTGCCAGCGAACTTCGCTGGCCAGCTCGGGCCGCGCGAGAAACGCATCGCGCAATTTCGCAAAGCTGCTGCCTGGAAGCGTCCCGAGCTGCTCGAGTGGCATCCGATGACCGACAGCGAAGGCGGCGAGCTGTGACCGTCCTGCCGAACAAGATCGCCAGCGCAGTGGCGTCGATCTATGGCTTCACGACGCCGAAGCCGCTGCTGAGCCTGCGGCATCTCCCCTGCCCGACCTGCGATGGCGGCCGCAAGCGCGTCTTCACGATCTGCCCGAACTGCAACGGGCACGGAAGGGTGATGGTGATCGGATGAAAGAAATCAGGGTGATCTCGGCGCTCCTCAGCACGTTCATCGTGGTTCCGATCTGGTACTCCCTCGTGTACCAGATCCTCATGCGCGTTGGCGCGTCCGACGTGATGTGGCTCTTGTACTGGGTCTACGTCCCGGTCGGGATTCTGGTGAGCATCTTGCAGAAGTTGGTGGAAGCATGATCAAGGTGCTGATCCCGTCGATGCCGACGGCAGACGAGCTGCTGCCGTACCTGCGGCAGATGGACGAGGCGCGGGTCTACGTCAAGGGCGGCCCGCTGGTGAAGCGGTTGGAGCTCGAGCTCTCTGCGCTGACGCGCTCGCCGTGCACCGTGGTCGCGAACGGCACCGTCTCTCTCGAGCTGGCGCTGCGCGCGCTGGAGCTGCCGCGCGGCGCTGGCGTGCTGATGCCGGCGGTCACCTTCGTCGCGACCGCGCAGGCGGTGGTCAATGCCGGCCACGTGCCGGTGCTGTGTGACGTCGATCCCGCCACCTGGCAGCTGAACGCGGGTCTCGCCGCCCAGCTCGTGGCGAACGACCGCTCGATCCGCGCCGTGATCCCGATCGCGGCGTTCGGCCTGCCGGTGCCGATCGAGCCGTGGGAGCGATTCAACTACCGCACAAACCTGCCGGTGCTGATCGATGCGGCCGGCGCGATCTACGGGCAGAAGACCAGCCCGGTACCGGAGATCATCGTCTCGTACAGCCTGAACGCGACCAAGGCGCTCGGCGCTGGCGAGGGCGGCGTGATCGCGACCAGTGACCTGCTGCTCGGAGAGCGCGTCGCGTCGCTGGCGAACTTCGGGCCCGGCGGGACGAACGCGCGGATGAGCGAGTACCACGCAGCAGCCGCTCTGGCGTCGCTGCGTCACGTGACCAGCTGGCGCACCGATGTCGACCGCTGGTATGCCGAACACCTGCCGTCGGGCCTATGCCTGCAGCGCGGCAAACAACCGATGCGCACGCTGCTGCCGGTGCTGCTGCCGGAAGGCGTGAGCGCCGCCGCAGCGCAGGACGAGCTGGCGCGCGCCGGCGTCGAAGCGAAGCTCTGGTATCGGCCGTTCCTCGACGAGCGCGCGCAGTTCTTCAGCTGCGCGAAGTGGGGGCCGATGTCGGTGACCGAGACGCTGCGCGAGCACCTGCTCGGCCTGCCATACCACGCGTTCCTCACCGAGGCCGACGTCACCAACGTGTGCAGCACCCTGAAAAGGATCATCGAATGAACACGCTCGCCGACGAACTGCCGCGCCAGCAAGCGCGCTGCCGGGGCATCCTTGAGAACGCGCTATCCATCGGCGCGCCCGGCGCCTTCTTGGTGGCGATGCTGCGCGTCTCGCTTGCGAATGCCGAACAAGCTGCCGCAGCCGGGGACATTGGCGCGATGGTCGCCGCCTGCGCTGATCTGCAGGGCTACGAAGAATGAGGCTACTTGTGACCGGGGGGGCCGGGTTCATCGGCTCGCACTTCGTAGAGGCTGCCGAGCGCGCCGGCCACCAGGTCGAGATCGTCGACGTGCTGAACTACGCCGGCCGCCGCGCGAACCTTGAGCCGAACCGCGCGCTGCACCGCGCCGACATCTGCGACCGCTGGGCGATGCAGGTGATCTTCGAAGCGTTCCGCCCGGATGCCGTCGTGCACTTGGCCGCCGAGTCGCACGTCGCGCGCTCGATCGAGAGCCGTGACGAGTTTCTGCGCACCAACGTGATGGGCACGAACAACCTGCTCGAGGTCGCGCTCGAGTACTGGCGAGCCGAGGACCACGACGAACGGTTTCGCTTCCTGCACGTGTCGACCGACGAGGTCTACGGCTCGCTGGGCCCGAATGAAGCGTCCTGGACCGAGGCGTCGCCCTACGCGCCGAACAACCCGTACGCCGCCAGCAAGGCCGCCAGCGACCACCTGGTGCGCTCGTACCGGCGCACCTTCGACCTGCCGACCATCATCACGCACAGTTCGAACAACTACGGTCCGCGCCAGCATCCCGAGAAGCTGATCCCGACGCTGGTCCGGCAGTGCGCGGCCGGCGAGCCGATGACGCTACATGGAAGAGGTGGCAACGTCCGCGACTGGCTGCACGTCGACGACCACTGCGAAGGCCTGCTGGCCGCGCTGGTGCACGGCGCGCCGGGCGAGACCTACAACTTCGGCGGCCGCTGCGAGCGCTCGAACCTGCAGATCGCGCGGCTGGTCGGCGAGGACCTGCTCGGGCCCGAGACGCAGCCGCCGATCGTGTTCGTCCCGGATCGCCCTGGCAATGATGCCCGCTACTCGTCCGCCGTCAACCGGGCCCAGTGGCGCCTGCACTGGCGCCCCGGACACCAGATCGAGCCGCGCCTGGCCGACACGATCCGCTGGTACCTCGACAACCCGACCTATGAACTCGACTATGGCCACTGAAGCAAAGCCCCACCCGATCACGATGATCGAGAACGTCCAGCTCGAGGCGTTCGAGAAGGCGGTCTACACGCGCGACCATGAGCACGCCGGGCACCTGCTGCTGGTCGCGCTGCGGCGCCTGAAGGCCGGCGCCGACTTCATCGGCTACGTTCCGGACCCGCGCGTCAAGACGGTGCTGTACACGCGCTTCTGCGCCGCGGTGGTCGCACTGATCGCCGACCCCAAGTTCATGCTGTCGCAGGAGGGCTTCGATCACCTGGCGTCCGAGCATGCCGTCACGGACCTGCTGTTTCGCGCCAGTGCGTTCGAGACCTCGGATCACCTGTTGCCCCAGATCGCCGCCAACCCGACCGAGCCCACCGCGAAGCTGCGCCTGACCGACGGCGCTGGGGTGCTCAAGTTCCTGCTGACCTATTCGCTCCGCAGCGGCTTCGCCCTCAACTTCGAGGAGACCTTCCGGCGCTCGCCGCAGGTCACGTTTGCGCTGTGGGCCGGCATGATCTCGCCGCTGCTGACCACCGCGGTGCAGGCGCAGGATCGGCGCGAGGCGCTGCTCGGCATGCACGGGCTGTTCGCCGCGGTGAAACCATCCGACGCGATCCTGCCGACCCTGTCGGACAGCTACATGTACACCAGCTATGGGCTGCGCCGCGACAAGCACGACGCGAAGGCGACGATGCATCGCCTCTTCGCCCAGATGTTCGTCGACCGCGGCATCAAGCTACCGACCGAGCAGGATCTGGCCGATCGCCGCGCGACGACGATCGCCAGCGGCGACAAGCCGACGATCCTGATCTGCATCGAGTGGTTCACCAGCCTGCACGCGATGTACCGCTGCTACGCGCCGATCATCAGGCAGCTGCGCACGCGCTTTCGCCTGGTCGGCATGAGCCGTGAGATGGACATCGACGAGATCGGGAAGGCCGAGTTCGACGAGTGGCACCAGGTGCCGGCGCAGCTGTCGATCGAGGACCTGGTCGCGAAGGTCACCTGCATCGCTCCGGACATCATCTATCACCCGAGTATCGGCATGGCGATGTGGTGGGTCGTGCTGGCCAGCGTGCGGCTCGCGCCGATCCAGCTGATGACCTTGGGCCACCCGGCCAGCAGCCGTTCGCCGTGCATGGACTACGTGCTGTGCGACGAGGGGGCGATCGGCGACCCGGCGCTGTTCACCGAGAAGATCGTCGAGTACCCGAACGGCTCGGCGCGCTTCATCATGCGACCCGACGCAGAGTTTCCGGAAGCGCTGCGCGAGGACGCGCCGGAGACGGTTCACATCGCGGTGCCGGCGATGCTGTGCAAGCTGAACGCGACCTTCCTGAGAACGCTGAGCGAGATCAAGGCACAGGCCGGCCGCCAGGTCGAGTTCCACTTCTTCGTCAACATGCTCGGCATCAACCTGCACCAGGCCGCACGCGAGATCCGCGACTGGCTGCCGAACGACGGCGACCGGATCGTGGCGAAGATCTACGAGCGCACTGCGTACAACCAGTACCTGAACCACCTGCGGCAGTGCCACCTGCACCTGTGCACCTTCCCGTTCGGCGGCACCAATTCGAACATCGACAGCATGATCCTCGGCATCCCGCTGGTCGCGCTGCTGGGAGATGAGCCCCACGAACGCTTCGACGCGATGATGATCCGCCGCGCCGGCCTGCCAGAGTCGCTGGTCGCGAAGTCGCGCGACGACTATGTGGCCGAGGCCGTGCGGCTGATCGGCGACGACGGCGCACGCAACGCCCTGCGCGACCACCTTCTCGGCTTCGACCTGCAGGGCGAGTTCTTCGGCGAGCCGCCGGAGGATCGGCGCACGGCGTTCGTCGATACGATGACGCGCATCTACGTCACGCACGGAGGCTCGGCCGATGGATCCGGAACTGAGGGCGCTGCTCCTGGCAGCGAAGGCCCAAATGGAGGCGGACGCGGTCGAGCTGGAGAGCACGACGCGCTGGTGCCGTTCGCTGGCCAAGTTGATCGAACAGGACGGCATGCCGAAGGCCTGGGAGGACCTGGTCGCCTACCTGCGGAGGCACGGTCATGAGGTTTGAGCTCGACACCCTTCGGGCATCCGTCGCGGTCGAACCCGACGCACCCAGCAACCCGACGCGCAAGGAGCTGCGCGAGGCCACGGACCGGCTGATCCACAGCGCGCTGCTCGTCAACGACCTGCCCGAGCTCGTGCACCTGTCGGCCGAGACGATGTGCACCGTCGCGACCGCCCTGCTCCGCTTCAACCGCGAGCCGACGGTGCCGGACTTCGTCGAGGCGAGCCAGGCGCTGATCGAGCAAGGCCGCGCGGTGATGGACAAGGGCCTGATGCTGCGCAGCTGGGAGACCGTGAGCTGCGGCGCCGTCATGCTCGAGCTGACGGTGCGCGGCATCTGCGCGGCGCTGTCGGTGCCGTATGACCGGGTGCTGGTCGAGGTGCATCGCGCGCGCGTCGCGGGCGAGAACGCACAGGTGCGGCAGATCCTGATCGATGCCGGCCTGGTGGCGGCCGAGGTTGACGAATCCACGAATCAGCCGGGTGACAAAGCGCCCGAAATGCAGGAAGGCGCTCCATGAAACAGCAACTACTCACCGGCATCGCCGAGATCCTCGAGGTCCCGGCCGTCGCGCCGGAGACTCTTCTCGCCGACGCCGGATCGTGGGATTCGCTCGCCGTGGTTTGCACGATCGCGTTGCTCGACGAGAAGGCCGGCGTCGAGGTTGACGGGCAAGCGCTCGCGGCGTGCGTGACGGTGGCCGACGTGCTGAAGCTGGCGGGCGTCGAGGCCGCGGCGTGAACCGTCACCAGCACCCGAGCAACAACGACGTGCTGCGCGCGCCGCCGGGTGCCACGATCGACGACTGCATGGCGCTGCCGATCACGCGCGTGCGCTATGGCGACGGCACGAACGCGGTCGTCTCCTACTGGCTGCCGACCACCGAAGAACTGGGGCGCCTGAACGCCGGGAAGGCGATCGGCCTCCTGGTGATGGGTGTCACGCATCCGCCGCTCTACATCGCGGTCGACGGCGACGAGGCGCTACCGCAATGAACGGCCACGCCACCGCCCGTGGTTCGATCATCGGCGTCGTCTCTGCGGTGCCGGCGCGCGTCATCACGAACGCCGACTGCCCAGACCCAGTTGCTGCCGACGAAGCCGCGAAGCTGACCGGCGTGCTCGAGCGGCGCTGGGTCGGCGCTGGCCAGTCGGCGCGCACGCTCTGCACCGACGCGGCGAAGCGGCTGCTCGAAGGCCTCGCGTGGGCGCCGGCGAGCATCGACGTGCTGGTCTACGTCACCCAGACCCCGGAGGGCGCGGTACCGGCCGATGTGTACCGCATCGCCGCCGAGCTGGGGTTGCCGGTGTCGTGCGCCTGCCTCCAGATCAACTGGTCGTGCAGCGGGTATGTCTACGGCCTGTGGACCACGATGCGACTGCTGCAGCCCGGCCAGCGCGCCCTGCTGCTGGTGGGCGACGCGACCAGCACGATCGCTGATCCAGCCGACCGAGCGACCGCGCCGCTGTTCGGCGACGCCGGCAGCGCGACGGCGATCTTCGGAGGCGGCGATGATGTGCAGTCATTCGACCAGCAGAATTTCGTGTTCGGCACCGCCGGCATGGGCGCCGACAAGCTCTGCTGCAACCTCCACGGCTCGATCACGCTCGGCGAGCGGATCGAAGGGCCGCACCTGCACATGGACGGCGCAGCGGTCTTCAACTTCACGCTGAAGCGCGTCCCGCAGCTGGTGGCCGATGTGCTTGCGCTCGACAAGCCGAATTACCTGCTGTTCCACCAAGCCAATCGATTCATGCTCGACCACCTGGTCAAGAAGGCGAAGCTGCTCGACAGCTTCGAGAGAGAACAGATCCCGACGAACATCGCGCGCTTCGGCAACTGCTCGTGCGCGTCGATTCCGTTGCTGATGTGCGCCAGCGACGACGTGATGGCGGCATCGGTCCAGAAGGGCTACACGCGGCTCGCGCTCTTCGGCTTCGGAGCGGGCTGGGCTTGGGCTGGCGCGAGCATCTGGTGCGAGCACATGCAGGTCCTTGAACTGATCGAGGTGTGAACCATGGGAAAAATCGAGCGTTGGACCCACTCTGACGAGGCCGATCTGCAGCGGGCCATCGACCGCAAGGATCGGGTGATAGCCAACAACATGGCGCCGGTGGTCGCGCTGATCCGGTTCGCCGGGATGGAGAACGAGCCGCTGTCCGCCGAGTCGATCGCGGCCGGCATGGTCGCCCAGGCAGACGCGTGGCGCGATGCGCTGGAGCCGTTCGATAGCGGTGTTCGCGTCGCGGTACCCGACGCATGACGACCGCGGCCGATCTGATGCGAGAGGATCCCGGGCTGATCGCCGTGGTCCATGTGCAGCACGCGCGCCGGCGCTACCTGATCACCGGCGCGACGTCAGGCCTGGGCCTATCGATCGCGGCAGCTCTGCTTGCCACCGGCGCCGACTTGCTTCGGATCGGTCGCAAGCATGCCGACTTCAACAATCCGGCCGAGCTTACCAATGTCATCCGTGAGTGCGCGCCGGAGTTCGGCGCCGCCGACGGCATCGTCCACTGCGCCGGCGCCGAGCTGGTCGCCCCGCTGCGAATGACCAGCGACGAGCAGTACCGCGCCGCCATGATGGCCGCCGACAGCGCCTTCGCGATCCTGCGTGCGGCGGCGTCGAAGGGCGTGATGGCAGATGGCGGGTCGATCGTGCTGATGTCGTCGGTAGCCGCGCACCGCGGGACGGCCGGAATGGCAGCCTACAGCGCCTCGAAGGCGGCGATCGAGGGCATGGCAAGGTCGGCGGCCGTCGAGCTCGCTGCGCGCCGCATACGGGTCAACTGCGTGGCGGCCGGCGCGTTCCGCTCGCCGATGCACGATCGCATCACGAAGCGCCTGCCCCAGACTGGCCAGGACGCCTATGCGGCAGCGCATCCGCTGGGCATTGGCGAGGTCGAGGCGGTGCGCGACGCAGTGCTGCACCTGCTGAGCGATGCGGCGCGGTGGACGACCGGATCGACGGTGGTCGTCGACGGTGGGTACCTCGCGGCTTAAGAAACTGGGAGCGCCGCGGTCGGGACCAGGAACGACCTGAACAGCCGGCACTCCCCCTTGGCCAGCTGCATGTCGTCCAGGTTGCCGATCCAGTAATAGGCCGTGAACGACGCGTTCGGCAGCCCTATAAACTGGGTGCCCGCGGAGAGCACGTTCTGGCTGGAGGACACGAAGCGCTCCAGCACGCCGTCGATGAACGTGTACAGGACGCCGTTCTTCCGGCCCACGGCGACGTGCACCCAGGTGACGTCCGTGAGCGCCGTGACGAAGGCGCCGTCGACGCCGTCGCCGGTCTCGTTCCAGTAGGGCACCTTGGTCGACGCGTTGATGCTGATCGAGTACCCGGTCGACGAGCTCGTGTAGTTGGAGAAGATCGTCGGGTCGTTGGACTTCGACCCATTGCGGTACGCCCAGCACTGGAACTGGTAGTCGACCGTCCCGATGTCGAGCTCGCTGGCGTCTGGAAAGGTCAGCCACTTGCCGCTCCCGAGCAGCAGCGAGCCGGCGCCGAACTTCTTGACGCTGGTGTCGAAGTTCGCGCCGCCCACCTGGGTGACCGTCCGCGCGTACGTGCTCTTGTCGGCCACGTCGGAGTCGAACGGGAAGCGCCACAGCACGTTCGAGTAGGCGACGTTCGTCTGCTGCGAGATGGTGGCGCCGGAGTCGGACAGCGGGGCCGTCTGGACGGCGAAGTTCGCTGTCGAGACCGCCTCGCCCTTCACGACGCGCATGTCGCACAGGTAGGACGTGTTCCCGTCGACTATGCCTGGCGAGTTGCCGATCGCCATGTGCGAGCTGTTCGTGATGTTGATCGAGACCGCGGAGCTCCAGGTGATCGTCCCGTTCACGAAGATGCGCAGCGTCGTCCCGTCGTAGGTCGCGCGCACGTGGGTCCACGTGCTGAGGGGCACGTTGCCGGTGGGCGTCGGCGACGACACGCCGTATGCCGTGCCGTTGTACTGGAAGAACGGGTAGCCGGTCGAGCTCTGGACGACGAAGACGAACCCGTTGGTGGCGCCCGTGCCGGTGCGCGTGTCGAAGATGCGGCAGCGCGTGCCGCCGTCGGACGCGCTGTAGACCCAGGCCTCGACCATGAAGGCCGCGCCGAGGTTGAATGGCCCGGTTGAGTCGTTCGGCGCCCGCGCGCCGGTGCTGGTACCCGTCGTCTTGAAGCTGCCAGAGCTCCAGGTCGGTTTGATCGTGGTCTCGACGGTCGCACCGCGGTTCTCCACGCCGTAGCCGACGTAGCCGACGTCGTACCAGGGGGTCGCCGTCCCGTGGAGCAGGAACATGACGTTGGACGGCGTCGGGTCCGGGCTCGGACCGACGCCGCCGCGCGGCCGGCTACCCGCCACGACGCCGAGCATCGCGGGCGTGATGAAGCCGCGCTGCTTGAGTCGCGAGCGATATCCGGAACGCTTGACGGCGATGCGCTGACCATGCGCCAGCGTCGGCATGCTCATGTCGTGTCGCCGAACAGCACCCACTGGTCGGGCGCGCGCATGAACAGGCCCAGCGTGGAGTTCTGCGCCCGGGCCGTGTTCGATGAGGAGTTCGCCACGACCACGTTGGCCTGCGCCGAGATCGTGAGATTGCCCGCGCCGCGACGGTTGAGCAGCATCGAAACACCGTTCGCGAAGGAGACGTTGGCGGCGCTCGGCACCGTGATGACGACGGCGTTCGCGCTGTTCACGTCGATCCAGGCGACGTTCGCATCAGCCAGCACCAGCGTGTAGTTCGCCGTCTGCGTGTTGACCGTCAGCCGGGGCATGTCGCCGCCGGCCAGCGCGCGCATGCTCGCGTTGCCGTTGGCGCCGCTCGACGGCCCGGCCAGGAAGGTGTTCGCGACCACCGCATTGCCGAGGTCGGTCGGCACGATGTTGCGGAAGGACGGCGCGGCGGCGTTGCCGCTCGACGGCCCGGCCCACACGAGGCCGGCGCTCTGGTTCGCGAGGGAAACGGCCAGGGTCCCGTTCGCGGTCAGCGGCGAGTTCGCGACCGAGAAGATCGCGGGCATCGTCAAGGCGATGTTGCCGATGCCGCCGGCGGCCGGAGGCGCACGCCACACGAAGTCGCCATAGAGCACGGTCGTGTTGCTCGCGTTCGCGCCGCCGTTGAAGTCGGTGGCCGCGAGCGCGCGGAACGCTGGCGCCGTGGCGTTGCCGGTCAGAGGCCCGGCGAGGAAAGTCGCCGCGTTCTGTGCGATCAGCGTGACGGTCAGGTTGCCGGTCGTCGTGACCGGCGTGTTCGAGACGCTGAAGATCGCCGCCGGCATCGACAGGCCGACGCTGGTCACGCCGGTCGGCGGTGTTGGGCTGAAGCTGACGATGACCGTGTCGCCGTTCGGGATCTCGGCGCCACCGGCCTTGTAGGTGACGCCGAAGACCTGATACCCGGCCGGCGCGTTCGAGCTGGTCAGCGTGTAGCTGGCCCACTTGTTGGTGTCCGCCAGGTCGCGCAGCTCCATGTACCCGGCGCTGCCGACGCTGGCGAAGTAGTTCACCATGTTCGCGCCGTCGTTGGTCTGCGCGTCGAACACGACCTGGTTCGCCAGCGACTGCGCGGCGTTGTTGAACCGCATCTTCCCGGCGCCCGGATCCGCGACGTTCGCGGTCGAGCGGTCCGCGATGAAGGAATAGCCGTTGCCGGTAGCGGCCTGCGCGACCAGGTTGAAGGTGATGGGCGTCACGTCCGACAGTGCCTGCAGGCCACCGCCGGTCTTGTTGAAGCTCAGCAGCTTGATGTAGAGCGTCGTCCCGTAGAGCGACGGCGACACGTCGAACTTCTGCACCGCGTCGTCGAGGCGCATGAACTTGGCGCCGGCGACGTGCGCTGCGATCGAGCTGCCGGCCTGGCCGCGGCGGATGTAGGTCGTGAGGTCGTAGGCGTTCGGCGCGGTCAGCGTCTCGGCCGAGTAGGCGATCAGCTCTTGCAACGCCGCGTTGGCGCCGCTGACATAGGACAGCGTGACCAGGCCATCGGCGTCGGAAGTTGTGCCGCCGCTCAGCGTGCCGCGCGAGACCGTCAGGTCCACCGACAGCGTGTGTGTGACGTCGGGGTCGACGCCGGTCGGGAAGTTCGCGGTCAGCACGCCGTAGCGCGCCGGGTTCGTGATCGCGCCGGCGCGCGCGTACGAGCTGCCGCCGTCGGTGCTGACCCAGACCTGCGCCCCGCCCCACTCGTCGCCGCCCTGCGCACCGATCCAGACCTGCGGCGTCAGGCTCAGCGCCAGCGGCGGCTGGAATATCACCGGCGCATAGGTGTCGCCGGGATCAACCGCGGCCGCCGGCGTGCTGCCGCTGCTGGGCTGGGTCGCGTAGCTGCCCGGGGTCGACACGCCGACGGTCAGGTCCTCGGCGGTCATCGCGAGATGCCCGTTCTCGTCCTCTTCGATCGAGGTGAGCCGCACCGGCGTCTGGTCCAGGCCCGTCAGCGCGTCGGTCAGCGAGACGATGTCCATCGGCTCGAGGCGCGCATAGCGCCACCCGACGGTGAACTCGTACGTGTTGCGCACGTAGAGCTGGCGCTGCATGATGGTCTGCGCCACGGTGCGGCCGATGTTCGCGTCGCAGATCGCGTGGGCGGTGATCGGCGCCATCGGGCGCAGCCCGTAGGTCTCGATGTTCCACTGGTCCTTGCCCTCGACGACCGTCGTGTTGTACTGGTTCGCGCGGTCGAGGCACTCGATCTGCACCTGGTTGAACGCGTCGGCCTGGCGCTTGCGCAGGATCTTGACCGGCGGCTGGCCAGGCTCGGCGAGGAAGTCGCTGTAGCCGAGGTCGTACTGGACGGTCAGGTCCGGCGTGTAGCTGCCGACCGGCTCGTCGGCGTAGGGTTTGATCTTGAGCACGCCCTCTGACCACACCGGCGCCGAGTTGCCGACCTGGCACAGCTCGGCGACGCCTTGCGATGCCGGCGCCTGCGCCGTGTACGCTGGCGACACCAGGAAGCCAGCGGCGGCGCAGTAGTCGCGGAAGTCCGTCAGGTCGCCGAGCTGCGCGCTGGGCCAGCCGGCGCCGAACTTGTTGGAGGTCAGGTAGGGGTCGAGCACGTCGGCCGGGTTCACATCGGACGTGCCGACCAGGCCGATCACTTCGAACGAGGTGTTCGGCAAGCCGTCGCTGCTGCCCAGGTCGAACGCCGATTGCGCCGCGTAGGCGAGGCCTCGATAGCTGAGCGCCTCGTTCGCGTGGTTCGATACCAGGAAGGACCAGGGCGTCTGGGTGTACGAGCCTTCGAACAGCGACAGGCCGAGCGCGACCGGATCGGTCACCTTCTTGTCGGCCCAGACCGTGCCGATGAAGTTCGCGCCGTTCGCCGACGGGCCCTCCATCAGGCCGAAGATCACGCCCACCGTGTACGTGTAGCTGGTGTTCTGCGTCTCGACGCCACCGCCGCCCTTGCCGCCGCTGGTCGTGGTCTCGGTGTGCGGCACCGCGGTGAAGTCGCCGTACCAGATCAGGTTCGCCGGGATCCGCGTCTTGCCGAAGACGATCGGCACCGGCAGGCCCTGGCTCGAGTTCTGGATGCGCAGCGCGCCGATCTTCGTGTCGGTGTTGGTGATCGTCGTCTTGCTGCCGAAGAGGCCTGCCATCAGAGCCTCCCTGCGATCGAGTAGAAGCGCACGTCGCGCGGCGCGCTGCCGCCGCCCTTCAGGTGCTCGCGCGCGAGGTCGCCCTTCGTGCCGTCGCCCCAGACCACGGCGCCCTCGCGTCGATAGGCGTGCAGGATCCTCGGCCACTCAACGACGATCGCTCCGTGCGAGAAGCAGTGGCCGTACTTCCACGCGACCACGTCGCCGGGCAGCGGCGCGTCGACCGGATCAAGGTATTTCTCGACCCAGCCGAGATAGCGCTCCTCCGATCGGTGCAGCATCCAGTCGGCCGGGTAGTCGCCGGTCTCGAAGTGCGCCACGAGCTTCGCGCCGATGTAGCTGGCGATGATGTATTGCCCGCAGTCGACGCCGCCGCCCTTCACGCGCGCCTTGTGATGCCAGGGCGTGAGAAGCCAGGTCTCGGCTTCGGCAAGGATCGCGGCGCGCCAGGCTTCCATCAGTACGTGAGCTCCGGCGCGGGGATGAACGGCTTACCCCCGAAGTTCGCCTCGTTGCTGAACTTCGCCGAGTTGCAAGTCGTGCGCAGCTTGTCGCAGCCGGGCTTCGTCTGGAACAGGTCGCCGGCGGCCGGCACGAACGGGAACGGGAACGACGGCACGATCACGCCGGTCGTGTGCAGCTTCACCGAGCGGATCACCCCGACGTTCAGGCCGCTGATGAACTTGATCGTGCCGAGGTTGAAGTAGCCCGCGGCCTGCGCCAGGTTGCAGTTGACGCTGTTGCGCGCGCTGTTCGCCGTGGTGTTTCCGGTGACTGTGAACGCCGCGGCGCTGAGCCCGCAGCGCGCGTCGTACAGCGTGTTGACGCATTGCCCCATGTACAGGTTGCGAGGCATCTGGACGTTGAGCAACTCGAGGTCCGACTTCACGAGCATCGCGATCTCGATACCGGTGATGGCGATATCGGAAACGCGGCCGGTGAACACGTTCAGCGAGCCGCACGCCGTCGATCCCGGCGCAGCCGCGAAGGAGCGGTCGACGGAGAGCCGCGCGCCGTCGAAACCGCCGGCCTTGGCGAACTGGGTCAGCGCGACGCCCTGGATCTGGACGTCGGAGTTCACGAGCATCTTCACGTCGAGCTCGTCGACCTCGACGCCGATCATCGACCGGACGGTCCCGCGCTTGATGATGGGATCGGTCATGGTCAGGGCCTCGGGAAAAAGCCGCGCGAGGGGTCGTAGTCCTCGCGGTACAGGCACACGCCGCGCGTGACCCGGACCTCGTCGACCTTCATGCTCGATTGCGAATCCGGGTCGTTCTCCCAGTTCGCGCCGATGCGCAACGGGTTCGATGTGCCGAAGTCCAGTGCGCGCACCTGTTCGGCGATGCGGCGGCCGTCGACAAAGGTGCGCACCGTCTCGCCGTCGTAGCTGACGCAGCACTCGACCGGCACGCCTAGCGGGATGTTCTCCGCGCCACCGGAAGGAGACTCCGTCGTCCCGTCCCAGTAGATGAGCGTGTGCGGCGCCGTGCCGCGGATGAACATTGCCCCGTCCTCGTGCTGGTGCTCTCTGAAATCAAAGAGGCAGTTGCCCTGGCTGGTGACGAAGGCCGCGACGCGGATCCGCGCCTCCCAGGTCCAGGGCTTCCTGCCGAAGCCGAACAGCGCCGTCTTCGGGTAGTCGATGTACGTGCCGGGCGTGATCACCAGCGAGCCGTTCTGCACCAGCGGCAGGTTCGCCGACGAGACCGCGGTGACCGTGTTGCAGATCTGCGCGAAGACCGAGCTGTCCTTGATCGTCTTTCCAGCGTTCCCAGTGCCCTGCTCGAAGCTCAGGCTCAGCACGATGTTGTTGTTGCGCGTGGGCAGCGCGCTCGCGTCGCGGCTCGAGTACGTCAGCACGGTGCCGTCGACCAGCGTGAACGTGTACACGTCCCACATGTCGAACCGGTTCGAGCCCGCCAGCAGCGCGATCAGGTCGGCGCTCGCGGCCTTCATATCTTCGTGCCGAGCGTGCCGACGAACTGCACGACCTTGGCCTCCCACAGCTGGCGCATGAACTGGTTGAATTCCGTCGTGTCGTTGGTGAAGCGGCAGCGGAAGTAATAGACGCCGTCCCAGGTCAGGCTGGTGTTCGCGGCCGGCGCCGACGTGAAGCTGATGAGGCCGGTGCTGCTGCGCGTGTAGTCGGTGGTCGGCGTCTGCAGCACCGCGTCGACATAGATGTCGGCGCTGCCAATGTTCTTCGTCGGCTCGTTCCAGTCACCGAAGGAGCGGATCAGCTGGAAGTCCTCGGTCACGCCGTCGCCGGTACCGAAGGCCTGGCCGAGCGCGACGCTGTCGTCGGGGTCCTGGAAGAGGAACGAATCCCAGGCGCCAAAGCGCGCCATGTAGAAGCCGGCGAGCGACTTCAGCTCCTGGTGGCTGATGCTGTCGCGCAGCAGGTCGTACGCCAGCGTGAAGTCATAGACCGGCGTCGACGCGAAGGTCGCGCGCAGCTCGGACAGGTCGACCGCGATCTGCACGCCGGTGTTGAAGCGCGGCGCCTTGACGGTGTCGTACGTGAGGCCCGCGAGCGACGGGTAGAGGGCGTCGCTCATCTTCCCGGCGTCCTGTTGTCGCGCGCTGCGTCGCCGAGCACCTTCAGCAGGTGCTTGCGATTCGCGATGAAGAAGTCGCCGGCGGACGTGCCAACCAGCTGCACCGGCGCCGCACCGTGGCCGCCGCTGTCGCTGCCCTGCGTGGCCGCGGGCGCAGCGGCTGCCGGCGTCATGCCCTGGATCTGCGCGAGCGGGCTCGACGGCACCTGCCACCAGGTCTTCTGGGCCATCGGCGTGTCGACGCGCGGCGCCATCGAGGTGGCCGTGGCGGCGGCGTTCGTCGAGTCGTTGCCGAGGAAGCGCGCGACGAGCGCCGGGATCCCTGACTTCGCGGCCGGTTGCTCGGCCGCAGGCTTCGCCGTCACGCCCGGCTTCGGGGGATCCATCACGCGCGAGGCGGGAGCGTCGGCCGCCACAGGCTGCGCAGCGGGCGCGGCACTCACCGGCGCGGGCACGGCTGCCGGTGCCGCCGCGGCGGCTACCGGCGCGGCTTGCGGTGCAGCTGCTGGCGCAGGCGCGAGCTCTTCGGGCGTCGCTGCTCCCGCGGCGGCGCTGGGCACCGTCGGCGCCGTGGGCGTCGCGGGACGCGGCTGCTCAGCCGGAGCGGCCGCCGGCGCTGGTGCTTCGATGCTGGGCCGCAGGCCCTGCGGCTGAGGCGTCGAGCGCTCCAGCGGCGCCGGCGCGGAAGCGGCGACCGAGATCGAAGCATCGGCCGGCACGGGCCGTTGCTCGGCCGCCAGTGGCGTGCGCGATTCGGCCAGCGGCAGCGCCATCGTGGGAATCGACGCCTGCTCAGCGACCGCGGCGACTCCAGCGACGGGAGCGGCCGGCGCGGTCGGTGCAACGGATGCTGCGGGTGCTGCGGGTGCTGCCGGAGCGACGCCGGCCACCGCAGCCGCCTGGGCATCCTTCGCGGCCGCAGCTGGCGCTGCCGGCGCGGCCGCCTTGGCCATGGCTGCGGTCTCGGCCACCGGTGCGACTGGTGCGACCGGTGCGACTCCAGCGACCGACGCAGCGGCGGCAACGTCCGCGGGCTTCGCGGTCGAAGCGGTCGAAGCGATCGCAGCCGTGGCGGCAGCATCCGCGCGTTCAGCAGCGGGTGCGATCTGGCCGACCTCGGCACTCTCGACCGTTGGCGCGGTCGGCGCGATCGGCGCAGCCGGTGCGGTGGGCGCGGTGGGCGCAGCCTGCTGCTCGACGATGATCTTCGTCTCGGGCGCCGCGGACGTTTCGGTCGACGACTCACCAGGCCGCGCAGGAGCGCTGCCGCCAGGCGCGGGCGGCGCAGGTACCGGCGCGGCGGCGATCGTCGCGCCTTGGGCCGGTTCCGGGGCTGCGCTCGGCGTCAGCGGTGCGACGCTCGTCGGCGATATGTCCGCACGGGCCTCGGGCGCGGCCGGCGGCGCAACCGTCGTAGCCCGTTCTGCGGTCTCGACCGCCGGCGCAGCTTGGGCTACCGGCGCAACAGGGGCGACCTCCGCAGCCTCCGCGCGCTCGGCAGTTGGTGCAGTCGGTGCAGTTGGAGCAACGTCGGCGCGCTCGGCCACAAGCGCGACGGGCGCGGTGGCGGCGATATCGGCCACGGCAGCGGCCGTCGTTTTGCCCGCAGGTGCGGCGATCTGGTCTGGCGTCGGCGCGGCCGCCGCGACTGGCGCAGCAGCTGCCGGTGCAGCCGACTCCGTTGGCTTGCCGGGCTGGTCAGGGGCGCTCGAGATCGACGCCTGCGGCATCGTTACTGGCGCGGTCGCGATCGCGGCGTCTCGGGCCGGCTCCTGGCTCGCGCCAGGCAGTGGCGGCGCGGCGGTCGACGGCGACACGTCCGGGCGTTCGGACGCAGGCGGCGGCGCCAGCGATGTGGACACATCCACAGGTACAGGGCGCTGCTCGGGTGCGAGCGACGCGATCGGGTCGGCCGGCGGCGCGGCCTTCGACACCGGTGCCTCGACAGGCAGCGGCGCCGGCGGCACGGTCGAGGTGGCCGCGTCGGCTGGTACGGGTGCGTTCGGGTCGATCGCAGCCCTCTTCGCGTCGTCGCGGCCGCCGTCCGGCGCGAGCGCGCTGGTGATCTGCTCGAAGGTGTCGGTCAGCGGCTTCAGGCCTCCCTTGCCGACCAGCTCGCGAAGCCCCTGAGCGAAGGGCGCGGGCAGGATGGTCTCGTCCTTGTGGACGATGTTCAGGCGATCCTTGTCGACGCGATACTCGCCGCCTTCCGACGATGCGATGTTGCTGATGAAGCCGAGCACCGTTGCGCCGGCCGCGACGGCCGCCACAGGTGCGAGGAAGGGCCCGACGTAGGGAATGGCCGCAATCGCCGCATAGACGGCCGCTGCGGCCTCCCAGGCCTTCGCGCCGATGGCGACGATGGCACCGCCGATCGTCAGGCCCTTGCCGGTAGCAGCAGCGGCGACCTCGGTCGTGGTGCGTATCGCAGCACCGGCTTCGACCGCCGTCGTCTTGACGGCCTCGGAGCCCTCGACGATAGCGGTGGTCGCAACCACCACGCCCTGGGTCGTGGTCTGTTCAGTGGTGGCGACGCCCGCGCGCGTGGTGGCGCCGGTCGTGCTGGCCGCAGTCTTCGCGTGCTCGCCAACCGTCCATTTCATGACGATCTTCTGGATGCCGTTGGTCACGAACGAGACCATCTGGTCCATCAGCTTGTTGACGCCCGTCACGTCGAAGAGCCGGTCGGTGAACTTCTGCGCGATCAGGTTCGTGAAGGTGTTCGCGACGTTGATCCCGAACTGCCGGAACACGTCGCCGATCTTCTTGGTGCCCGACAGCAGGTCGTTGACCATCGTCGCGAAGCTGGACTGCACCGACTGCTGTGCCTGGATCGAGTACTTCGAGCGCTCGAGCTGGGCCGCGCGATCGATGGTCGACAGCTTCTGCTGGTGCTGACGCTCGGCGGCCTCCGCGTCTGCGTCGAGCTGGGCCCGCTCCTTGATCGCTTGAGCCTGGTCGCCGTGGATCAGCGCGCGCTTCGCATTGATCTGCTCGAGCGCCGCGTCGTAGCTCTTCTGCTCGATCTGCTTCTCGACCGCGAAGGCGTCATCGGCATCGATCTGGCGCAGCGCCTTCTTCTGCTCGAGCACCGCGGTCTCGGTCTGGATCTCGTCGTCTGCCGCGGCCTTCGTGCGCGTGGACTTGATGCCCGCCAGGTCGTCGGCCAGCTTGCGCTCGGCGTCCGCGCGCTCGGCCGCGATCGCGCGCGAGGCCTCGACGCCCTGCGCCTCGAGCACGTTGATCTCGCCCTGCAGCTTGACCTGCTCGGTCTTGAACTTCAGCGCCTGGGTGTCGTACTTCGCCTTGTCTTGCGACGTGGCGGCGCTGCCGGACTTTGCCTGCGCGGCCTTCTCGGCGTCGGCAGCGTCCTGCAGCTCCTTGCGCTTCGTGGCCAGGGTCAGGTCGTTGCCCTTCTTCTCGATCGCGAGCTTCGCGTCGTAGTACTCGGCGATCGACAGCAGGTTGTTCTTGTACGCCTCGTCGTAGATCGCTTGGGCTTCCTTCAGGTGCTCCTGGTCGAGGTTGAGCTCGGCCTCGTTCTGGGCCTTCAGCAACGCCAGGCGCGCCGCGAGCTTCTCGCCGCTGCCCTTGTCTTCCTTGCCGATGTCGGCGGTCTTTGTGCCACCGGGCGGCGCGCCCTTCGGGGTGCCCTGCTGTGGCGCCGACAGCGGCTTCATCGCCGCCTTGTCCATGTCCTCGGCGCCCTTCTGGGCGATCGCGACAGCCTTGGCGACGCCCTCGGACAGGATCCGGTTGCGGTCGGCGACGGCCTCCTGCCATGCGGCTTTCGCGCCGGCGAAGTCCAGATGCAGCGCGCGCTCGGCCACCGCGGCGAAGTTCACCATGCCGGAGCCCATCAGCTGCAGCCCGACCTTGACGGCGTTCACGACCTCCTGGAAGCTGACGCGAAAGCCAATCCACGCGATCTGCACAACAGCGAGCACGTTGCGGAAGATCTGCATCGCGCTCGGCGCCTCGCCGCCGAAGATCTCGGCGATGCCGCCACCGACCGCTCTGATGCCGTCGATGATGTCGCCGACCACTTCGCCCACGGTGGCACTCAGGTCCTGCCAGATCTCGACGAACACCGTGACGGCGGCCTTCATGCCCTCCACAAGTGCGGGCCCGATCGATGCGAGTTGCTCGGCCGACTTCGTGAAGATCGGAATCACCGCCTCGCCGATCGTCTTCTCCAGGCCCTTCATCACGTCGCCGACGTCGTTCATCGCCTCCTTGTATTTCTTCGAGGCGGCGACGCCCTCTTCGGTGATGACGAGGTTCAGCTCCTGGTTCTTCTTCTTGGCCTCCTCTAGCTTCTCGGAGTTCAGGCGCATCAGCTTCTGAACGTCGTCGACGCTGCGGCCGAAGAGTTTCATCGCGACCTGTGTCTGATCGATGCCGGGCTTGTACTGGGCGACGATCTGGATCGCCTCCATGAACACCTGGTTCGAGTCCTTCTGGCCGTTCTTCAGCCCGTCGACATCCACGCCGAGGGCGCGCATCTCGTCGGAGTTCGTGCGCAGCGCGCGGTTGAACTTCAGGAACGCGCCGGTGTAGGTGTCGGCATCGGTGCCGATGTCGTCCAGCGCGGTGTTCAGCGTGCCGGCGTCCTCGCCGGTGATGCCCAGCGTGCGGCTGAGCTTCATCGCCTCGGCGTTGAGCGTGTTCGTCTCGTCGATGACGTGCTTGAAGGCGGCGCCGCCGCCGACCACCGCCGCCATCGCGGTGAAGCGCTCGAGGACCTTGCCGAAAATGCCCGTGACCTCGCCCATCTTCGACTTGAGGTCGTCGATGGTCGCGCCGAACTTGACATTTACTTCATCAGTTCCCGCAGCCATTCAGGTCTTCCCGTGACGATCCCGCCCGCGCCAGCCATCAGGTCCATCAGCGCCTGGCGGTCCTGCGATTTCTGTTCAGGCGAGGCCTTCGCAGTTGCAGCCTTCTTGTCCAGCTTCGCCCCGGTCCACTGAGCGATGACCCATGCGCTGACCGACAGCGGCGGCACGCGGCCCCAGTGCTCGCAGATCGCCGCGTAGCGCGGCAGGGTCATCTCCTGGTCGATGTATTCCCAGGTCCAGCCGAACGCGTCGATCAGGGCGCAGTAGGTGGCGTCCCAGTCGACGCCCTGGCTTCCCCCGAGCCACCGCCTTCCGCCTTCTCGAACCCGGCGACCGCCAGCACCGCGCCGAGCACGTCCTGGTAGTTGCCGAGGTCGAGCATCAGGTTGACCTGCTCCACCGTCATCGATGGGTAGTTGCGCGCCATCGCGGACTGCACGATCTTCGCGACGGTGCCCATCTGGGCCGGCGTGGGCCGCAGGCCAATCTGCGCGAGCCCAGCGACCTCGTCTTGCAACTCCTGCACCGCGGTGAAGGCGAGCGGAGGAATGCGGTACTGCTCGTCGCCGATGGTCACCCACCGGCCACCCCGCTTCAGCTCCGGCTGGACCCGGACCGGCACGTCGTCGTCGCTCATGGGTCTACTCGTCCAGGTAGATGCAGCCGATGTTCCCGGCGGCATCGGAGAAGGCCATCATGTCGAACGACGGGATCGTGAAGTCCTCGAGCTTGGTGGACATGCCCAGCTTGCTCGACATGCACGCGTTGAGCACCACGGTCATCGACTTGCCGTTGAAGGTCTCGGTGAACGCGGCGCTGAACTGCGGCGAGTTGCCGAGCAGCTGGTTCGTGATCGAGATCGTCTTGCCGGTGGCGCTGACGTACGAGTAGCTGACCAGCACCGCCACGTTGTTCTGCGACGTGTTGAAGCTGTAGACGCCGGTGGTCTCGTTGCAGACGTACTGCTGGCCCGCCGCGTTGGCAGCCACTCGCGTGTACAGGCTGCCGTCGGAGGCCAGGACGACCCCATAGTCGGCGACGAACACGTTCGCACCGTTGTTCGTGACGGTGACCGCGTTGGCCGTCACGGTCTGCGCTTCCGAGACCGCGATGCGCTTCGTTCCGCTCGACGGATTGCTCAGCCCGAAGAACAGGTCGTTGTACGTCTGCGCATTGAGCTGTGCGAAGTCGGCCTTGCCGGTGATCTTGCCGGTGCCGCGGCCCAGCGCCAGCGGGAACTGGTACTGGCCGTACAGCTCCTTGACCGTGAAGGCGAAGTCGAACGATGCGCCCTGCAGCGCGCCGAAGCGCACAGGGGTCGGGGTGTTGGAGGTCGTCGAGCGACCGAAGAGGATGCCAGAACCGAATGAATACTGCACGATGATTCTCCTTACAGTGGCTGGAGTGGCGCCGCCGAAGCTCTCTTCAGGGCCCAGCGGTTGATTTGCGCGAGGCGGTTGGCCTCTTTGTGCGCTGCGGTTTGCGGCTTGCCCTTCTTGGCGGCCGACATGCGCTTGCGCGCGGATTCAGGCATCGATCTCCCGGCCCACGGCGCGCGGCCCTTGGCGGCCATGTCCTGTGAGTTGCGCTTGTGCGTTCCGGTGAACAGATGGCTCAGGCGCGAGCACGGCGGGTTGTCGCAGCGATGGCAGACCAGCGTCGTGCGTGGGATCGGGCCATGGGCATCGATCCATGCCTGGCGATGCGCGCGCACCATCTTTCCGTCGCGGTACAGCATCGCGTAGCCGTAGCCGTCGTGACCGACGTCCAGCTCTTCGCAGGGTCCGAGTTCGGCGCTGTTCATGGGGACGTGAGGATCTGGAGGGGCACGATTGCCGTGGCCTCGTCACCGAGGCTGCCGAGAAACTTGATGAGCTGGCCCTCGATCGCGCAGTGCGATACCAGGCCGCCCAAGGTGCAGGCGTTGTTGAAGGGGTCGTCGACGGTGAACGCTGCCTCGATCGCGTCGAGCAGCGGGTTCAGCAGTTGCGACGGCACGACCGCTGGGTCGTTCTGCGCGCCGGTGTGCACGTAGAGCAGCAGGTCGTACTCGCCGGTCCACTTGGTCGGCAAGCCCTTCTTGCGCTGGCCGAGCTCGGTGCGTGGCAGCAGCAGCAGCGCCGGGCAATCCTCCGGGGCGACGTTGTCCCAGGTGTCCGCCTTGCGCGTCGCCGTCTTGAACAGCTTCGAGCCGTCCTGCGCGGCAATGGCAGCCAGGAAGGCGAACAGCGCGGCCTCGATCGGTTCGCGGTTCATGGCCGGATCGCCTCCAGCGCGGTGCTGCGCAGCGACTCGCGGATCTCGGGCGTGCGCTCGCGCAGCTCGGACCGCAGGAAGCTGCGCTCCGGCATCACCATGTGGCGCGTGAACTCGCGCACGTTGACCGTGCCCGCGCTCTTGCCGACGCGCTTCTTGCCCTTCAGCGCGAGCTGCGCCTGCGAGCGCCGCGTGTGCGCGCGGACGTTGACGACGCCGTCGAAGCCGTACTCGTGCGCGGCCGCATAGACCACGTTCGTGCCGACCGTCGCGTACACGCCGGACGAGTCCTCGGTCACGACACGGTTGATCGAGCGGCGCAGCGTGCCGGTGCGCGCCTTCAGCACCTGGCCGGTCAGCTTGCCTTCCTTCACGCCGCCCTGGACGATGATCGACAGGCGCTCGACCGTGCGGCGCATGCCGGCCTGCAGTCGGTCGGACGTGCCGGCCAGGCGCGCGAGCAGCGTCTCGGCGCGCATCGAGACGAGCAGCTGGTCGCTCATACCGGCGCCATCCGTCGATAGGGCTGCAGCATCTCCTTGACGCTCGCCGTCATGCCCTTGTCGCTGTAGCTGACCGTCTCGTTCGCGAGCACCTTCGACGTGACGCCGAGGTTGTCGCGCTGCTTCAGGTCCAGGCCGACCAGCTCGATCACCGCTTGCTCGACCGGGCCCGGCACGTACTGGTAGGCCATCGTGACCTGCGCGCCGGAGTTCGCCGCGTTGAACGTGTAGGTGCCGCCGCTGAAGCTGTACTGGCCGGCGACCGGCGCATTGCCGACCTCGGCCAGGGCCGCGCCGGTCGCGACGTTCGTGACGCTGAGGTTCGTAACCGCGCGGCCGCCGGTCGTCGGCGTCAGGGTCGGCGTGTTGCCGGCCGGGATGAAGTCGGTTTCGCTGTCCTGGTAGCCGGCGGTCCACGAGCAGACCACGCACTGGCGGCGATCAGGGAAGCGCGCACCGATCAGGTAGATCGTCGTCTCGTCGACCATGTGGCCGTACGCCAGGCCATCGGCCGACAGCGGCACCTCGACCCCGTCGATCGACAGGAACGAGACGTCCAGGATCGGGGAGTCCGGCAGCGTCAGCATCGTGGTGCCGGTGCCGTTCAGCCGCCGCGCGGTGTTGGTCACCGCGGGAAATCGCCGACCGGTCCAGTTCTCCACCTGCTTCGATTCCCGCGCGATCAGCGTCGGAATGAGCACGTCCTGGCCGGTCGTCGTGATCGCCAGGTATGCCTTGACGGCGGAGAGCGTGGTCAGGTCGGCCATCGCCTCACTTCTTCGCGGGCGCCGCGTCGGCGGCCTTGGTCAGGCCGTGCGACTCGAGCTCGGGCGCGAACTCCTTCGGCACGGTCACGCAGCGGTCGCTGTCGGCCTGGACCTCGAAGCCGCGCATCGAGATCGACGCGCCGTGGCCGGCCGGCAGCTGCATGCGCACCATCGTTTGCTGGAAGGGGTTCGCTTGGCTCATGAGTCGCACCTGTGGGTTGGTTTCAAAAGGGGCCGGGACCGCGCGGGTCCCGGGGTTCAAGGCACTGCGGAAGGAGCAGCCGATCAGCTCGGCGCGATGTTCGTGACCAGCGCCATCGACGGCGGGAAGTAGTGCTGGAGCACGCCATCGGCGTAGACGCCGTACTGGTACTTCCGCGTGATCTGCGGCCACTCGACCTGGTAGTACTCGCGGCGCATGCGCATCTGCATCACGTTCGTCACGTTGCTCAGCGGGTACGGCAGGCGCTTCGTGGTGAACAGCATCGTGCCGGGCGGCATGTTCGGGTGCAGCCGGATCGTCAGCTCGGTGTTGCCGTCCATCGCGTACTTGTTGAGGTACGAGCGGACGATCACCGCGCCGCCGACGACCTTGCCCGGCTCGCTGGAGAACACGACGCGCTGCGCGCCGCCGGTGCTCGCGTTGGCCGTGGCCTTCGCGATCGCCTGCATCTCCTGCGAGTTGACCCACAGGGTGTCCGGCGTCAGCCGGTAGTTGTCCCAGCGGTCCTTCAGCACCGTGTCGATCTCGACCACGCCGCCCAGGCCGTCGGCCGTCAGCGGGCTGCCGGTGCCAGGGGTGCCGGTGCCCATCACCTTCTGGTACGAACCGAGCGCCGACTGCGAAGCGAAGGTCAGCAGGCCGTCGAACAGCAGCGAGTCGCGCGAGTCGTCGGCACTCACCAGCGCGTTGTAGTTCGACTGGCCTGGGGCGACCGTGGCGCCGGCGGCGGCCGCGGTGATCAGCACGCTGTTGATCGTGGTGACGGCGCCCAGCGTCAGGTTGCCGGCAGCGGCGCCCCAGAACCAGGCGTATGCCATGGCACCGGGGACGGCGGTGACGGAAGCCGAGATGGTCGAGATGTTCGCGCTGACCGCGCTGGTCACGTTCGCCTGGGTCGACGGGCGCGCGGTGCCGCCGTTGACCGTGTCGATGGTGCCGTCGGCGTTCGTGCGGGTGATGGTCTGTACCACGCCGCTGGAGACGGCCGCGCGGAAGTAGCCGTCCATCGTCAGCGCGACGCACGCCACGCCGTACGAGAGATTGCCCGTCAGCGCGCCGCCGGTGTTGGCCGAGCTCAGCGTCGGCACTGGGGTGTTGCCCAGCGCCATGCCGTTGTTCGCGCCGAGGATGGCGCGCTCTTCGCCGATCATCAGCGCGCGCAGCAGGCCTTCGACGGCCAGCGCCTTCGAATCCTCGAAGCCTTCCGAGGCGTAGTCGGCCTCGAAGGTGACGTAGTCGTCCAGGCCGTAGCCCTTGTACGCGGCGGTGTAGTCGGCGGTCGACGACGCCATCACGGCGCCACGGTTGCCTTCCGACAGGCCGATCGCGGCCTTGTTCGTGTTGATGCCGGTCACGGCGCGCCAGTTCGCCTGGATGCCACCCTTGCCGGACACGCGCGGGATCTCGTTGCGCAGCGGCGTGATGACCGGGTAGAGCTTCTTCGACGGCGCCTCGAGGTCGTAGGCGGTGATGCCGCTGACGGCCGAGCTGCTCTGCGTCCAGGCCTTGGCCAGTTCGCTGTTCGGAGCGCCCTGCGCCGCCTTGACGAGCGCGAGGGTTTCCGCAGTGGTCTGTGCATTCATGTCGTGGTCTCCTGTGGGAGTTCGGTGACGGTTCGAAGGGGGTTGATGGGGTGGAGGCTCAGACGGCCTTGCGCAGCGGCTGGCCGCCGGCGGTGTGGAGGGACTTGATGAGGCTGGCGGCTTCGTGCACGTCGCCGAGCGCGTCGGTGACCGGCGGCGCCGCGGCAACCTTGGCCAGCGGATCGGAGATCACGTCGTCGGACTTCGAGATGGCCCGGAGCGCGACGCGCGCGGGCGCGGGCTGGTCGTTCAGCTTCTTCAGCTGAGCCTGGGCCTCGCCGAGCGCCTTCTGCAGCGGCGCGACGGCGTCGGAGACCAGCTTCTCGAGCGTCGTCGTGTCGGCCTTCGCGAGATCGCCGCCGGCGGCCGCCTTGTCGGCCGGCGCGCACGTGTGGCCCAGCTCGACCGTCATCTCGTGGATCTTGGCCAGGCGCGCGGTGTCGGCCGCGCTGTTGCGCGCACCGACCTTGAGCAGCGCGACCACGGGATCGCCTTCGAACTTCGCGAGCGCGCCGCACTTGTCGGCCATCTCCATGACCATCGGCGCCGGCGTGCCGCTCGCAGCGGTGATTTCGCTCAGCTCCTCGTCGATCATGTCCTTCAGGACGCTGCCGCACATCGCGATGCAGGCGCCCAGCTTCTTCGCGATGCCACTGTCGTCGCCTTCCGAGTAGGCCTCGTACGCGGCGCTCGACTGCAGGCCCTGAAGGCTGGCGATCACCTGCGCGAAGCTGGAGCAGCCGTACATGCTCTTGCGCAGCGCGCCGACGGCGAGCTTCTGCAGCTCGGCGGGCGTGGCGACCTTCTCGGCGGCCTTGTCGTCGGCGGCCGGCTTCTTCTTCGGCTTGCCTTCGGCGTCCTTCTCGTCGTCTGCTGCGGCGTCGTCCTTCGCTTTCGCCTTGTCGGCGATGAACGCGGGCACGGCCTTCTCGACCAGGTCGCCCAGCGTCAGGCCGTGCGTGTTCATCAGCTTGCCGAGCGCGGCGACTTCCTCGGCCGTGCCATTGACGGTCACGTCCTCTTCGGCAGGCGCCTGGAACTCGACCTTCGCCAGCGTGCCGTCGGCCTTCTGAACCTCGAAGAACTTCGCGCTCGGGATGCACGGCCGGTCGACCAGCGAGCCCTCGTTCGGAGCGGCCGTGTAGCGTTTCACTTCGCGGCCGTCCATCTTCTCTACCTTCTTCTCGCCGACGTACGAGCCGCCGATCGAGAACCCGGTGTAGACCCCCTCGAGGACCTTCTTCCACTCGCCGTCATCCACGACCTTCGCGCAGACATCGATCGTCTTGGCGGTGTCGTCGAAGTCGATTTGAACGAACTTGCCAGCGGCCACCTTGCCGTGCATCGCGCGCAGGTTGCCCAGGCTCTTGCCGTCGGTGTCCTTCGCGATGTCGGCCGACCACTTCTGGAAATGCGGCTTCGAGGACAGGTAGTCCATCGATTCGTCGGCCTTGTCGACCGACTCGTCGGCCAGGCGCCCGAACACCAGGCGCTTCTCCTCATCGACCTTGCGAATCTGCGCGAAGAGCTTCATGGCAACGAACCCCGGACCTGTGATGGCCGGAATTCTGTTGTTCAGCTTCTCGCGCGAAACATGCGCGCAGGCGCAAACGCGCTAGTTTGCGGAGGCTTCAGCGAGCATCTGGCGACATCGTGCAATGCCATCAGTGCAGCACGCTACGGCAGCGACGCGCGCAGCCGCACCTTCGCGAGTTTCGCGAGCGGCCCGGTCGTGCCGCCATCGCTCAGCCAGGCCTTGAACTCGGCCAGCGATAGCGCGGTCACGGGCCCGATCTCCCAGCCGTCCGGGAAGTGCGCGGCATACGCGCGCATCGCGCTCGCCTGGTCGTCGTACCCGAGCATGCACTTGTGCTCATCAAAGCCGCCCTCGCCGTCGGTCTGATCGATCACGAACACCGTGCCGTCCCAGTCGTTCGGGGTGGCCGGCTGCACGAACACGTCGACCGCGTCTCCATCCGCGCCTGCGGTGCGCTTCACGTAGCCGTAGTGCGCGACCATCGGCGGCCATGCGGGGCGCCGACGCGAGCCGGCCGGGTTCTCGATCGCGATGGACAGGCCGCCGACGCGCGTGTGGCCCTTGCGGTAGTTTCCGGCCTCGGCCTGGCGCTCGGTGGGCTTGCGCAGCAGGTTCAGGTCGCTGGTGGCCGCGTCGTGCGCAGCCGCGTCGACCATCTTCGCCTTCAGCAGCGCAGCGAGCTGCGCCATCAGGCGGGCCTCACCAGCTGCGAGTCTTTGTCCCACAGCCGGACGTGCACGCCGGCCATGCGCAGCGCGTCATGCACGGCCATCGCCGCGGCCTTGTTCGGATGCGTGACCGTGACGATCTCCGGCCCGTTGGCCGTGATCCGGAGATAGGTCACGCGGTACATGCGTCATTCCGGGTCGACGCGCACCGAGGCGCCGCGCGGGATGCCGATCACCGTCGTCCCGACGAGTCGGCGCAGCGCGCGGCGCAGGATCCGCAGCGCACGGCGCACCAGCTGGATTGCCAGCCAGCGCGCGAGTGCGCGGATCGCCGACATCGATCAAGCCTCGGCGGGCGCCGCGGTCGGTTCGGTCGGTGCGGTCGGCGGCGCCGGGTCGTCAGCCGAGACCGTCACGGTGGCGCCGGACGGCAGGCCGATCGAGACCTGCGGCGCCGGACTGGCCACCGTGAAGGTCTGCGTGAACGGCGTGCCCAGCACGTTGCCGGCATCGTCGGTGCGGGTCTCGGTCAGCGTGTAGTCGTCGTCCGGAACACCGGTGAAGACGACATCCGCAGCGCCGTCGCTGGACTGCGATGCGGCGAAGCCGGTTTTCGCGCCATTGATGGCGTAGGTGATGGGTCCGGCGACGGTTCCGGCAGCGAACAGAACCGGGAACAGCTTGGGGGTCAGGGTGACCTTGGACATGGAGACGCTCCTTGGAGTTGATATGGCGGGAAGGGATCAGGCTGCGGCTCTGGCGACCAGGCAGGCGCTGACGCTGACGTTGGCGCCGGTGAACGACGTGAGGTCGTTGCCGAACCAGTTGCCGGACAGTGAGCCGTTCATCGACACCGATACGTCTTTCGAGTCGTCGTCGTCGAGCACGTCGATGAAGGCGTTGGCGGTGGCCTCCGCCTGGTCACGATCTTTCGCGTGCACGCTCTGCAGAGCGACGACCTTGTCGAGCTCCTCCGCGACCTTCTGCTTGGCCTCGGCCTTGCTGGCCGCTTTGAAACCGAATGAGTAAGACATCTGAATCTCCTGGTGGGGGCTGGTTGGTGATGGATCAATCGCCGCTGTCGGCGTCTTCGAGAACGGGGACCACATCGCAGACGCACTGCGGGTGGTAGGGCGGGAAGTCCAGTCCAGGCACGAAGTCGTCGTCCATGTCGACCACGCCGGCGTCGGCCGCGTCGTCGCACTCGTCCGGCATGTCGTGCAGGTCGCCGAGGATCGAGCGCTTGCCGACGACCTGGCCGCTCGCCTTCCAGCCCTCGACGTTGCCCTGCACGTGCGCGAACGCGAGCTCGGTGCGCGCGATCAGATCAGCGCGGTAGTCGCCGAAGGCGCCCATCTGCTCGACCTCGTCCGACAGCTCGTCAGCGGACATGCCCTGCTCGACCGCGCGTGCCAGCAGCGATCGCATCGCCTCGTCCGTCGTGCCGGCCAGGTCCTTGATCAACTCGCCGCCGCGCTTGTCCGCGTAGGCGACCGCCGCCTTGTCGACCTGGTCCGTGATGTCGTCGATCGAGAAGCCGACCTGCGTCGCGCCGACCGCGGCCGCGCGCCGGAACGCTGCCAGCATCGCCGGCGCCAGTTCGCCCTCGAGGTCGGTGCCGAGGTCGTCGGTGTCGAGGTTCTCCAGGATCCGCGCGATGCGCGCCAGATCGCCGGCGGCGTCCTTCGTCAGGGTCTCGGCGTAGAGCTTCGCGACCTTCGCGGCGATCTTCTTGCGGTGCTTCGCCAGCACCTTGCGCAGCGCGCGCGCCACCGACGGCGCCTTGCGCGCGAGGTAGCGCGACACCTTCGTCGTCACCGGCTTGATGCGCGCCTTCGCGAGCTGCTCGTCGCGGCGCTTCGCGATGATCAGCGACAGCGCGGTCTTGCCCAGCGGCGGCAGCGCGGCGCCGTGCGACGTGCATACGTGCACGTACTTCATCAGCGAGACCTTGGTGCTGCTGCCCATGGCGCTCATGCGGATGCGGCGGCGTCGGGCTTTTTCTTCGGCGGCGGTTCGTCGTTCGCGGCGGCCGCGCCAGGTGCTGCACCGCCGCCGGCGACGGGCTTGCCGTCGAGGCCGACCGCACCGGGTTCGTCGCCCTTCGGCAGGATCGGCGTGCCGTCCGGGTTCATGCCTGGCGGAGGCGGGGTCGGCCAGGCCTCTTCGCGCTGTTCAGGCGTCATCGCGTCCATGCCGAGGTCCTCGCGCACCTCGTCGGCCGTCATCACCTCGGTGTCGATGTAGACCTTGTGGATGTTTGCCTGCTGTTCCGGCGCGACGCGGTTCACGACCTTGAATGAGAACCGCAGCTCTGGCTGCTTCAGGTACTTCTGGATCAGGTACGTGATGAACGCCTCGAGGAAGCGCAGCAGGGGCATCAAGCCCTCTTCCTTCGCGGTGTCCGCCATCTGCTCACCGCTCGCGCGGTTGACTTGCTTGATCAGCGCCGACGGAGAGATCGAGAACGCGAAGCAGACGATGCGCGCCAGCCACTCGTCCATCTCGTCCTTCAGCACCGCGTTCTTCGGGAACACGATGTTGTCGAGCGACGGGATGAAGCGCATCTTTCGCTTCGCTGCCTGGTTGCCCTCCATGATCGAGTCCCACCAGAGCTGGAACTCGGCGATCTGCTTCTGCGTCCAGGTCGGCGGCACCTGCGCCAGCGCCTCCGGCACGTTGCCCTCGGTGTAGAACGCGAGCTGGCTCATCTGCCGGCGCAGCGCGATGTTGACGGTCGTCACCACCTGCTCTACCGGCGAATATCCGTAGATCCGCGAGACGCGCGGGTTGCGCATCATGTAGACCAGGGCGTCGCTCGAGTAGTCCGCGGCCGGGATGCCCTTCAGGATCTGCTGATACGCCGGGTCAGGCGGCAGCGGCGTGCGGCCGGTGGCGTCGAGCACGCGCTTGATCGTGCCGCCGTCGATCAGCTCGAAGCCGTACAGCTCGCCGCCGCGTGTCTCGCGCGGGTACACGCACATCGTGTCGATGACGAGCAGCTCCTCGATGAGCATGCGCAGCCACTGCGGCCAGTTGTGCTCTTTGTCGGGGCGCTGGAGGAAGTCCGTGACCTGCTTGATCGCGCCCTTCAGGCCGTCTGCCGACTGGTCCTTCGTCGCCGGCATGATCTCCCAGTCGAAGGACTCGATCTGGTCCTTGCGGGTCTCGATCACGAGGCGCATCAGGTCGTAGCCGTCGGCCAGACCGCGCAGCGCCGCGAAGCTGATTGCCTCCTCGCCGCGCGGCGTGATGCGCAGGTTGAAGCCGACGGGGTAGTCGAACGCCCGTCCTTCGGCTTGTTCCTGCGCCTGCGGGGCGAGCGGCTGGGCCGGGCCGAACCAGTTCGTCGGCGTCACGCCGGACACGGCATAGCGGACGCCGGCCACGACCCGCTGGATCAAGCTCTGGTCGATGTTCGTGCCGGATTGCTCGCGTGCCGCCACTGTGCCGCCTCGGTTCGCGCGCGATGCGCGGGCCGCGCGGTTGGCGCCAAGTTGGGCGGATTCTGTGGGCCGCCGAGGGCGTCAGCTGATTTGGAACTACCGAAACTAGCGCGTTTGCGCGGCTATGCGCTTGCGCGCGCCGCTTCCTTCGTCGCCGCCAGCGCCTCGGCCTGGGCCCGCATCCAGTCCTGCAGGCCGCCGGTCTTCGAGCGCTTGCGGGCCCAGTTGACGTACTGCGTCATCGCGTCAACCTCGTCGTCGTTGGGGCTGCCGGGGAAGCTGCTCGCCTCGGTCAGGAAGGTCTCGATGTCCGGGTCGACCTCCGGATCGGGCAGGAAGATGTTGCCAGCCTCCTGCTCCGGCTGCATCGCGTAGGCGCGCGGGATCTTGCCGCCCTCCGGATTGACCGGCAGCACGCCGGGAATCTCGCCGCTGATCGTCTCGATCACGGCCGAGCCGTTCGCCTTGTCCTCGATCAGCACCGCGATCGCGTCCGGGTAGAGCGCGTGCATCGCGCGCACCGCCAGCACCGTGGCCGCGAAGTTCAGACGCGCCTTCGTGCGCTTCAGCAGGTACTTGTTCGCGCCGGCGCTACCCCACGCCTGGATCGCCACGTAGTCGCTCGACTCCAAGTCCTTGAACGTGCAGTCGACGCTGAGCACGACCTCGTCGATCGCCGGCAGGACCTTGTACGTCTTCCAGTGGTTGCGGTTGAAGATGATGCCGCCGCGCGGCTCCGGGTTCTGCTGCAGCTGCGCATTCTTGTGATACGTGCCGATCGATCGCTCGAGCTCGGTGACGGTCTCCTCGGGAAGGCGCGACGGGTGGAGCAGCTCGCCCTCGTTTGACCGCGGATCCTGAAACCCGATGCTGGTCGTCTTGCGCAGCGCCGGGTCGTAGCGCATCGGCAGCACTAGGTGGTCCCAGCCCTTCTCTTCCGCCAGCAGGTAGCCGGTAAGGTCGCGCGCGTTGAGGCGCTGGTGCACGACGATGACCAGGCCGGCCGCCGGATCGTTCGCGCGTGTGGCCATCGTGCCGCGCCACCACTCGATCGACGCCGCGATCGCGAGCGGGCTGTCCGCCTTCTTCGCGCTGACCGGGTCGTCGACGATGCGGATGTCGCCGCCGAAGCCAGTGCCCGCCGCGTCGGTCGACGTGACGATGCGCCGGCCGCGCTTGTCGTTCTCGTACCTGGTCTTGACGTTCTGGTCGGTGGTCAGGCGGAAGACGTTGCCGAAGGCGCGGCGGTAGGCCGGCGACTCAATCACGCGTCGCGCATCGACCGCGTCGCGCATAGCTACGTCGGTGGCGTACGAGGCGGTCAGGAACTGCCTCGATGGGTTCTGCAGCCAGTCCCACGCCGGGAATGCCTGCGACACGATGGTCGACTTGAGCATCCGGAACGGCATGTTGATGATCAGCTTGCGGACCTTGCCAGCGGCCACCGCCTCCAGGTGCTCGCAGATCGCGCCGACGTGCCAGTTGTCCTCGAACGGCGTCGCCGGCGCGAGCGCTGGCCAGGCGAAGCGCTGGACGAAGTAGTGCAGGCTGCGCTTCGCGCGCTCGGCCTGGACGTCGATCAGGTCGGGGAGTCGGGCAGCGCTCACGACGCGGCTGGCCTGGCCTTGCCCAGCAGCGTCTCCAGCTGCTCGAGCTCCGCCGGCGACAGCGCCGACAGGTCAGGCTTCTGCAGCAGCTCGGCGTACAGGCGCGCGTTGTCCGTGCTGTCTCCCATCACCAGGCGGCCGACGTGCTGGGCCTGCTTCGCGGCGGTGGCCAGCGCGGCGACCTGGTTCGGCGTCAGCGGCGCGGTGCTCTTGTCGGCCAGCGCCGCATCGAGCTGGCGTTCGATCTTCTTGAAGAGCTTCTCGGCCGAGCGCAGCGACAGCGCATCGAACTCGGCACCCTTCGACGCGAGTACTTCGGTCGTCTTCTCGCGTTTCGCTTCCTCGAGGCGCTTCTGGAAGAGCTGGCGTTCCTCGGTCCACTTCTCGATCATCGAGCGCTTCTTGACCGTCGACAGCGGTATGCCGAACTTCGTCGCGACATCGCCGAGCTGCGGCTCAGCCAGGCGCACGCCTTCGCGCTCGTAGCCCTCGATGAACGCGGCCTTGACCGGCGCCCAGTCGCGCTCCTTGGCCACCGGGTTGCGCTTCGGCTGCGTCATGTCGCAGCTCCCGCGAGCGGCGCGCAGGCCTCCAGCACCAGGACCATCATGCTCGGGCCGGTCCTGCGATCAGGTGCTTCGCGCTCTTCTGCGCGCCGGTCGTCGATGAGGCGCCGCTCGCCGATCAGCGACAGCAGTGCGTCGCCCGCCGAGTACACCAGCACCCGCCCGCGCCCGCCGCGGTGTTGTCCGGTGCGCCTGAGCATGCCGTCGCGGGCAGCTCGGTTCAGCGTGCCGTGCACCTTGTCAGCCGGGATCCCGAACTTCAGCGTGATGTCGGAAGAGGTCAGCTCCTCCTCCGGATTGCGCGCGAAGAAGAGCACGACGCGGAGCGCGCCCGTCTTCGACCTGAAGAGCGATGGCCGGCCCGACTTCGAGAGGCCTTGGTGCTCATCCGATTTCACATCCTCGCTCATCAGTGCAGGCCTCCGCGAAGGCGCGCGAGCACCTGGTTGGCCTGCTCGGCCACCACCGCTTGGCGCTGATGCGCGGCGATGATCTGGCCCGTCGTCTCGGCGATGCGCGCACCGGCCCATGTCAGGGCCTGCAGCATTGCGACGACGCGGCCATCGTCCTCGGGCAACGCAGGGTCGGGCACCGGTCCGTCCTCGACCGTGACCTGGCCGTCGATGATCGTGACCTTCACGGCAGCACCTTGCAGATGCGAAACGTGACACCGCCCAGCGGCAGCAGCTGGCCGACGCGCACGAGCAGCGGGGCCGCGCGCTTGCCTTCGATCGACACGTGCACCGGTGTCCAGTTGCCGCGGCCGGGCGGGCGCAGGATTAGCGTCATCGCATGGTCCCCTTCGCGCGCAGCCGGATGACGTGCACGCTCTCGAGAAGGCCAGTTTGGTTCAGCCGCGAGACCGCCATTTGCGCCGTGTGCCTCGTGGCTTCGAACTTCACGACGATGTCGTCGTAGCTCAGCTCCTCATCAGGATTCGCGAGGAAGAACGCGCGCAGCCGGTGGTACAGGCCGTTGCCGTTGCTGACACCGGCGCGGCTCAAAACGGCACCTCGGCTTCCTCGAACAGCTCCTGCGCGATCGCGGTCTGCTGCGCCTGCAGCGGCTCGACCTCGATCTCGACGCGCGGGTTCTTCGGGTCGATTCCCATGCGGCGGATGTCCTTCCACGCGACCTGCTTGTCGTTGCGATAGACGCCAGCCTGGAGAAGAACGCGCTTGCCCAGCGTCTTGTCCAACTTCGTGCGGTCCTGCAGCATGTCGAGTAGCAGATCCTCGGCAAGATCGGGGCGGCGCGACGCGTACCAGATGCGCATCGTCACCTTCACGTCGCCCTCCAGGCGCACGCGGCAACGTGGCGGGATCTGGCGAATCCCGCTCTCTTCGAAGGCGAGCGCCTTCTTGCCCTTGATGACCATCACGCCGCCAGGCACGTTCGGCGACGGTCGATGGATGCGGCTGTTCGCCTTGCTGGCCGGCTCGCCAAGGATGGTGAAGGCGATCATCGCGGCCACACCAGCAAGGCGACGACGGCCAGCACCGCGCCGATGATGACCGCCATCACGATCAGGCCGCCACGCGGCGTCTCGATCAGCGCGCCAGCCTCGCAGCCGCGCCCCTGCAGGCAGTTGCCGTTGCACGGTGGGCAGCGCGGCTCTTGCGCCGGCGCCGCGTCGGTCCAGTTCGGATGCCAGTTCGGATCGGTCATGCAGCACCTCTGACGACAGGAATTCCATCCATCCGGGCCTTGAGTTCGACGGTGCGCGACTCGCTGCGCAGCTTGCTCGGATTCGTCTTCGCGAACACACG
This sequence comes from Rhizobacter sp. P5_A1, assembly GCF_056400745.1. NCBI lineage: Bacteria > Pseudomonadati > Pseudomonadota > Betaproteobacteria > Burkholderiales > Sphaerotilaceae > Rhizobacter > Rhizobacter sp. P5_A1. Next base: position 35,442 of record NZ_JBFUKR010000019.1, on the reverse strand, counting down.
CAGCGCGACGACCACGAAGGTTTCGATCGAGCACAGCGCGGTGTCGATCTCGGAGCCATCGACCGGGTCTAGCGCATCACGCAGCACCTTCAGCTCGGCCGTGATGTCGGCGTCGAGCTGCGCCACGTCGGATCGGTGTTCGCGCGTCATGTCGACAGCTCCCGTGCGGTGCCGTGAATCATCGACAGCGCGTGATGCTCGAGGACCTGCTGCTGCTCTACGCTGACCGGCTGCCAGGCGTCGCTCCGACCGCGTGTGCACAGGCGCTCGGACGGATAGCCGCGGTTCAGCGCGTGGTACCTCGCGCAGCTGGTGCGCACGTCGCAGAAGCCACCCATGCAGGCCGGCAGCACCACGTTGCGGGCGATCATGCGCAGCCCCTGACGATCAGCACGATGCTGGCGATGAGCAGCAAGCCGATCAGCGGGCAGACGCCCAGCACCAGCGCGCGCAGCTGGTGGTCGGCCTTCGCCTTCTTGCGGTCAGACGCCTCCAGCCAGCGCTCGAGCTGCGAGTCGGTGGCCACGCCCATCAGGCTGTGGGCCTCGCGTTCGTTGCGCGGCGTCATGCTGCGCTCCACTGCTGAACTTCGGGTTCCGATATCGTTCCGCCTGGGTTCCGCCCAGACTCGACGCCTTCGGCATGGACGCCGAGCGCGGCACGCCACATCGTTCTCAGGTTGCCGCTGAGGCGTTCGCCGCGCCGCTCGCGGTGGCGCAGGCGCTTCGCCCATGCCTTCGGGTCTTGTCCGGTCCTGTCGAGCACTGCGGCGAACTTCGCCAAGATCGCCCGCTTTTCGGCGTGCCTGAGCGGTTCCACGTACGGCGCGGGCTCTGCACGCATCCGTGCTCGCTCCGTCTCGTCCCACTGCTGCTGTTGCGTGACCTCGGGCCAGCGTTCCTTGTCCGCATCGGCGTGCCACCGGCAAACGTGGCCGATGCTGTTGCTCCAGCGGTTCGGGCAGCCGTGCGCAGCGCACAGCAGGTGCTGCGGCGTTCCGGCCTCGTCGGCAACGCGCTGGTCCCTCGTCTCATCGAACTTCGAGCGCTTCATGCGGATTCCTCGTGGTATTCGCCTTCGACCGTCTTGGCCCAGTTCTCGGGTTTCACCAGCCAGGCCAGGGTGACGACGAACGGGCGCTTGTTGGGGTCGCGTGGCGTCACGCGTCCGGTCAGGAACGGGCTGCGCCCGACGTAGGCGAACAGCCGGCGCAGGTAGGCCAGACCGGCGTCCTGGCTGGGCCAGTCCTTCGCCGTGGCGACCTCACGCCAGCGAGCCCGAAGGTGGTCCGCGCGCTGGCCCTTCCACTGGTCCGGCTCGTGTTGCGGCAGCTGCGGCAGCACCTCCGCCCAGAGGGCGAGCACGAGCACGTGCGGGCAGTCGGGTGGTCCCTTCGCTCTTTCCGGCGCGGGTTCGACCAGCGACAGCTGCGGCGGCTGCGGCCGTTCGGCCGAAGGACGAAGGGGAGCCTGCGCCAGCAGGCTTGTCTCTTTCTCTTTAATCCCTTCTGTTCCCTTCCCTTCCCTTCCCTTCCCTTGGACTACGTTACGTTCAACGTCACGTTGTTCGTCACGTTGAACGTGACGTTGATCGTCACGTCCACCGTCACGACCTCCGCGCGGTGGATCGTCGAGACCGGGGGCCGTCGAACGTCGCTTCGCTTCGCGTGCCTCCGTTGCCGCTTTCGTGCGTGCACGCTGGGCGTCTTTCGCGGCCTGCGCCTCGCGCGCCTTCTCGGCCACCACGGGGTGGTACAGCCGGCCATCAGCGCACTCGACCCACTTCGACAGCACCTCTGCGCGGATGCGCGGCCAGCGCGTGCCGGCGCGGCTGTACTCGGCGAGCGTCTTGTCCTTCATCGGCAGCGAGCCGGCGGGCACCTGGTGCCAGGAAGCGCACCACAGCAGCACCGACGCGCGAAAGACCTCGGGCGAAGCCTCGATCGCCAGCTCCGAGTCGCGCAGCCGCAGTGCGTCGAGCGGCATGTAGCCGAAGTCGCGCAGGTCGACATCGGCGGCCACCAGTGGCTCCGGCGGAAGGTCGGTGCTGCGCCGCTGCATCACGCCCGCCTCCAGGCGATGCATGCCAGGCCAAGCGCCATCAGGCCCCAGGTCGGCAGCTCAGGAACCGGGGCCGCAGGCGCTTCGATCGGCGCGGTCGGCACTTGGGTGGGGGCAAGCGCGTACGAAGGCGCGTAGGCCCCGCCGGCCCAGCCGAATCGGGATGCCGACCACCCAGCGCTTCCGGCAGGATCGAGCGTTGCTGCGCTCGGCGTCTGAGGGTCGGCAATCGGTCCGCTCAGCGGCGCATCCAGCGCCACCACGACATCATCGCGACCGTCATCTGCAGGTCGGGCGGGAGCGCGCGCGATGCGCGTGAGGCGGAAGACGTTGGTGCAGACGCTGGGGATGGCGATGCACTCGTTATCGGCGCAGAGGACGATGGCTGTCTCGACATGCTCGAGGCTCCAGCCGGCGCGAGAGACCGATTCGCATACTCGGCCGCGGCCTCCGAAATGCATCGAGCGAATTGTTGGCGCGTAGTCATGGGTCTGGCCTCGGATGTCTGTTCGGTCGATGACGACGTGGTCGGCGAACTCGCGGCTCTCCCACGCGCGGATGAGCTCGCTTTGCGTGGCGATGGGCAGGCCGTAGGCGGCGATCGCGGCCGGGATGGTGCCGGCGTAGCGGTCACGGCCTGGCTCGTCCCAAGTGCAATCGGCCGTCATGCCGCCACGGCCTTCAACCGCGTCGCCGCCTGCGTGGCGATCACGCGCAACTCGGCGTGGTAGCCGGTTGAAATCGTCCGGCCGTGCAGCGCGATCTGAAGGACGGACTCCAGCAGGATGCGCTCGCGGCTGCGGTGCTCCGAAGAGCTCGGAGAAAACCGGACTGAGCCTGTTTCGGCCTGGGGGAGATCGGAGGCGCGCCGAATTTGAGACGTCGCGTAGGACGCTTCCGGGGCGTCATGGCATTCGGTCCTACAGGCAGAGGCCGAAGAAAGCCGCACTGAGGCGGCTTGCTGGTGGAGCGGCGCGGCGCACGTCATGCCAACCCTGCCTTCTTCATCAGCGGCGCGAGCTGCGCAAGCAGCGGAGCCAGTTGCGCGAGCGCAGCGTCGTGCTGCGCCTCCTTGCGATCGATGAACTTCTCGACCAGGTAGTAAACCGGCGTCAGGTCATCGAACTTTTCGATGTACTCCTCGAGCGAGTCGATGCCGAACTTGCGGATCGGGTCCTCGCTGAGCTCGACGCTCAGATTTCCCGGCGCCTTGTTCAGGCTCGGCGCGACGTTGCTCAGGCCGCGCTGGTAGACGCCGGTGGCCACGCATTCGCGCAGGCTGCTGAAGCGCTCCACGAGGCCCGGCTCGAATGAGAGCGTGAGCTGCTGCGCGGGCGGCGCCTGGGGCTTGATACGCGCCGATCTCACTTCGTATCACCGGTTATCAGTGCCGGACACGAAAGTGCGGCCATGGACAACGACACCTGGGCGCGGCGCGCGCTGGCGCAATTGATTCGAAAGCTGCGGGGGTTGATCGCCCGCGGCATAGAGCTGTGAGCGCGCACGGCTCAGGCCGCCTTCGCGGCATCAGAGCCGGCCGCCTCACCGCGATCTGCGGCGGTCACTTCGGCGGGGACCTGGAAAGGGAGCGGTGCGCCCTCGGGGGCGTCTCTCGGAATCGCCGGAGCGCCCTCAGCGCCAATCAACTCGGGCCAGATGCGATGCCAATCTTCGGGGCGAAGGTCCCAGCGCATAACCTTCCGGTCGGTGGCCTGTTCGATCGCCACGCAGTTCTCCGGCGACGGCAATCTGCCACCGTAGCCGTGTTGCCATTGCCTCACCTGAGCGTCGCTGTTGACATTGATCAGCGCTCGCAATGCAGAAACCGTCAGCGAGCCCTCGGCTTGTAGGTAGTCGTGCAGGTTCATGCCGCGATGATAGTAGCAAACGCTACGGCGGCGCAAGTAGCAAACGCTTCGGTCTGTGGTCCTAGCCTGCTGCGGATGAAGCTGTCATTGGAAGAAATGAAGCGCCGCCGCGTCCGGCTGAAAGAGGCCATCGACAAGAAATTTGACGGCAGCAGCGATGCGCTCGGGAAAGCTCTCGGTCACCAGAACGGCGGCTTCATCCGCCAGATGCTCAACGAAAGCGGCCGCGCGATCACTGAAAAAACCATCGCGGAGATTGAGGCGCTGGATGGCATGAAGGGATGGTTCGGCTCCCGGGGCTGGCCGTTTGAGCAGGTCTCGCAAACGGTCTTCGAGACTTTGACAGAACGGGAAAAAGGGGCAGTTGAAGATGCGATGCTGGAGAAGATCGACGCCATCCTCTCGCGCAAGCGCGGCCACTCTGGCCCCCACGCAGGAGGCACCGCACAAAAGGACAAGGCGGCGTGAGAATCCCCGCTCGAAACTATCAGCTGCCAGCGCGAGCGGCATCCCCACCGAAAGTGATCACCCCTCGAATGAGCGCCCTCGTTCGGGTGGAGTCGATCGATCGCACCTGGGGCCTTTTCTAGCCCGCATTGCTGCCTGAAGGATGGGTCATGATGAAATCAACTCTCGGTACGGCCCTCGCATGCCTCATCTGCTCTGGCGCTGCCGGGGCTTCCGACAATGCTGCGCTGGTCGCGTTCGCAAAGGCAAATGCGGAGAAGTTTCGGCGTGAGATCCCTGCCGACGCGCCGATCACCGTGGGCTCCAAGGTCGCATTGGCTGGCCAGTTGAGCGCCATCGACATGATTACCCTCTTGCCGGACTACGACCAAGAGGCCGGCCGCGTGCTGTTCGGCTCGCCGCTCCAGACTGTCAGCAGCTTGAGCATTGCAGGCGAGTGCAAACAGACGGGCTCGTTCTATGGGCAGAACGCGTTTGGAATCAAGGCGAAGGTGCGCGTCCAGAAGTGCGAGTCGATCTTCGTGCAGAACGACGACCCCGCCGGGGTCAAGTTGTGGGGGTCGCAGATCAAACTGTCTCCGTCACAGTACCGCGAGATCAAACGCTCCGGGGTCAGAGTCGAAATCGTATTCACGATCAGCGCGAACAGTGCCGGCGTGCCCGTAGAAGTACTGGAGAGCGAGAACACTCCCACCGTTGATCTGCCTGTTCAGTCGCGAACAAAGACATGGCGGATTGCCGGCCACATTGACGAGATCAAATGGGTCCTACCTGGCGACTCACAACCAACGCTTGTCTGGGCCCGTCAGCCATGACGCAGTTCTTCGACCAGCTCGTCATTCCGCATAGCGTCGCGCGCGCGGATCCGAGAACACCAGCGATCGTGGTCGAGTTTCAGCGTACAGAAAAGCTCTCGACCGTCCAGGTACAGCTGGATATTCGTGGGCAGGCGTTGCAAGAAATAGCAGCGGCCTTCCTTCAGCTCGCTCGTGATCTCGATACAACCATCGAAGAGCTTGCCAGGCCACCCACCGCGCAATAGCGTGGTGCCAGCGCTCGGGTCCGCGAGACTCGGCACCGGCGAACATGAAGCGCCCCGACGTGGCGGCGCCACCCCCAACGGCCTCTGACGCTGCGCGCAGTTCGTCGCCCCGCTGCTGATCCTGTTGCACCTTCTGTTCTCCTGTTGAGCCCCGCACCGCGCCGGGCTTTTTCATTGGCTGCGGGCCACTTGATGCAGGGCTCTGAAAATATTTCTGCTTAACCGTAGCATTTGCTATTGCACTGCTTAGTAGCGTTTGCTACAGTCTACTCCATCGACACCCCAACGGGAGCGGAGATGGAAGCGAACACCCCCAGCAACACCCGCCACAAACCGCCGGCCCGGCTCACCGCCGCGCCGTCCGATGCCGCCTGGCACGAGATCAGCGCCGTGCGCCTGATCGCCGGCGTGGCGGTCGTGCTCGCCGCCTGGCTCGCGATCGAGTTGATCGTCGCAGGCTGGAAGTGGCTGGCGGCGGCGAAGTTCGTGGTGGCGATGGCTGCGGGAGCCTCGGCATGAGCGCGCTCATCGTCTTCGAGAACCCCGGCGAGATCGACGTGCGCTCGATCTCCTCCTTCGGCGTCAGCGTCAAGGAAGGCGACAGCCCGATCGGCTTCTTCGGCACCGGCCTGAAATACGCGATCGCGGTGCTGCTGCGCACCGGCCACGAGGTCACCGTGCACGCCGGCCTGTCGGCGATCCGCTTCGGCACCTCGCGCGAAATCGTGCGCGGCCAGGAGTTCGACTTCGTCACGATGGCGGTCGACGACGGCGCGCCGGCCAGCATCGGCTTCACGACACAGCTCGGCAAGCAGTGGGACGTGTGGATGGCCTACCGCGAGATCGCCTGCAACTGCAAGGACGAGCAGGGCCTGATCCGCGCGTCCGAAGAGCTGCCGATCCCGGCCGCCGGCTTCACGACCATCACCGTCAAGGGCGACGCGTTCGCCGAGGCCTATGCCGACCGGCACCTGTACATCCTCGAGGATGCACCGGCCTTCAAGGTCGGCGACACCGAGGTGCGCCGGCGCGGGGGCAGCGACTTCTTCTACCGCGGCGTGCGCGTGCATCGCTTCGGCGCGCCGGGCATGTTCACCTACAACGACAGCGGCCTGCTCGAACTGACCGAGGACCGCACCGCCAAGAACCACTGGGAGCCCTACCAGCGCGTGCGCCGCGCGATCCTGCGCAGCGACGACGAAGGCTACATCCGCGCATGCGTGACGGCTTCGCCGGAAACGCTCGAAGGCGGCCTCGACTTCCACGGCTGGGGCATCGCGCCGAGCGAGGCGTTCCTGCGAGTCGTCGGCGACTGCATCGGCGACCGGATGACCAAGGTCAACAAGTCGGCGGCGAACGTCTGGATGGACGCCACCAAGCAGCCGTTCAACCCGCGCGAGATCCTGTTGACGCGCGTGCAGCTGGCCAGCCTGAATCGGGCGCTCGACTTCTGCGCCAAGATCGGCTTCAAGATCCGCGACGCCTACCCGATCAAGGTCGTCGAGTCGCTCGGCGAGGGTTGCCTCGGCCTGGCGCAGGACCAGACGATCTTCGTCGCGGAGCGCGCGTTCCAACTCGGCGGCACGAAGCAGATCGCGTCGACGCTGATCGAAGAGTACCTGCACCTGCGCCACGGCTGGAAGGACCTGACCCGCGAGCTGCAGAGCTTCCTGTTCGAGAAGCTGGTCAGCGTCGGTGAAGAACTCGTCGGAGAGCCGCTGTGAGCGCCGCGCACGCACAGCGCAAGCCGCGCAACCTGCAGCAGCTGATGGCGCGAGACGCGCAGGTGGACAGCGCGTTCATGGCGGAAATCTGCCGGGTCGGGTCCGAGCGCTGGCTTGAAGTCCGCGAGCAGGAAGGCGCGGATCACGCCGCCGACATGCGCCGCGAGCGTGACGAGGCGGGCGAGTGATGGGCGCGCACATCGGCACCTTCCAAAGCAAGCGCTGGGGCACCGTCAACGTGGCGCGTGCCACTTACGGGAGCGCTACCGGCCCGATCGCCATCCTCTTGAGCCTCGACGACGGCGAGCCGCTCGGGAAGCTCAGCGTCAACATGTACCGCCCCGAGTGCTCGCAAGACTCGAAGGACTTGCCGGCGGACTGCTTCTACGCGAAGACGTACGGCGAGAACCAGGAGCTGGCGCGTGAGGCGATGGCTGGCGGCCTGTTCATCCAGCGCGACGACCTGCCCGCAGCTCGGAGCGGATTCGTCGACGCGCCGGTGTGGCAGATCAAGGCCACCGGGAGCGCGTCATGAGCACCATCAGCAAGCGCGAGGCCATGGCGCTGGTGGCGGACATCCGCAGCGCCAACGTTGCCGGGCACGCGATCGCGGCCCGCACCAGTGGCGGACACAGCTCGGCTACCTATGGCTTCCTCGGCGGCCTAGAGGTCGTGCTGCAGCACTTCCTGCGCAGCCACGGCTGCCCCGAAGCGGCTGCTGCACTGCCCCGCGCCATGAACGACACGCCCACCGAGGCCGAGATCGCGGCACGCAACGCCCGGATCGCGCGGCTTGGCGAGACCACCGGGAGCGTCTCATGACCGCGCGCATCTTCCAGTTCCGCGGCACCGAGGCTGACAGCGAGGCGCCGATGGCTTACTTCGGCGACGACCGTCGTCGGATGCCGGGCGATCGGCCGTTCTTCATCGGCAAGGCGATGCCTGAGCCGCTGACCGACGATGAACGCGAGGACCTGATCGAGGCCGACGAGGGCGCACCGACGACGCGCCGCTTCGCGCGCTCGATGTACGGCACCGACGCGGCATTCCCCGTGTCGCCCGAATACGCCAACCCGTTCGAGCGCTTCGATCGCGCGCTGACGTGGTTCGACGCGCGCTGGCCGCTGTGGTTCGCGATTGCGGCCGGCATTGGTCTGGTGCTCGCGCTCCTGAAGAAAGGATGGTTCTGATGAACGTCGCCATCACCGCCCGCGTGCTGCACAACCTGCACGTCGACGACACGCTGCCGCTGGACATGCTGGCCCAGCTCAAGCGCGTGACCTTCCTTCTGTCGTCGGCGCGCCTGGTCATCGCCGACCAGGATGCGCGCAACACCGCGAGCGCTGCAGTCCGGGATGCACAGGCCGTCATCGGGAGGGCCGAGGCATGAACGCACGCTCCAACCTTTCGATGGGCCTGCACCTCAGCATGCCGGCCGAGGAATACCACGCCACGCACGCGATGAGCGCCGGCGGCCTGAAGCGCATGCGTCAGAGCCCGGCGCACTTCTTCGGTCTGCAGCTGGATCCAAACCGCCCGCCACCGGGCGAACCGACGCCGGCGCTCAAGAACGGCACGCTCGTGCACTGCGCGATCTTCGAGCCGGACCAAGTCGAGGCGCGCTACCTGGTCAAGCCGGACGGCATGAACTTCTTGACCAAGGAAGGCAAGGCGTGGCGCGACGCGAACAGCGGCTCGCGCGAGATCATCGACGCGGTGCAGCTGCTCACCGCGCGCGCTCAGGCCGCGGCGCTGCGCCAGCTGCCGGAGGTCGCGGCGCTGCTGTCCGATGGATTCGGCGAGGCCTCGGCCTTCTGGATTGACGAAGCCACCGGCGAGCTGTGCAAGTGCCGACCTGACTGGACGAGTCCCGCAGGCGACGGCGTGATCCTGGTCGACGGCAAGACCTGCCAGGACGCGAGCCCGGAAGGATTCAGCCGGCAGATCTGGAACTTCGACTACTGGCTGCAGGCCGCGTGGTACTCCGACGGCTACGAGCGCGCCACCGGCAAGCGCGTGCACGGCTTCGTCTTCGCGGCGGTCGAGTCGTCCTGGCCGCACGCGGCTGCCGCCTACCTGCTCGGCGACGACGTGCTCGAGCGCGCGCGCATCGAGAACCGCCGCTTGCTCGACCTCTACGCCGAGTGCCGCCGTACCGGCGTTTGGCCCGGCTACCAGACAACGATCCAACCGATCGCGCTGCCCGCCTGGGCGCGCTGAACCATCACCACCACGAGGGAGACCCCATGAACGAAGTAATCGAATCGCCCTTTGCCGCCCAGCGCTCCGCCACCGTCGCCGAGACATCGGGCGCGCGCCAGACCCAGAGTCGCGAGCTGGCCGAGATGCAGACCAAGTACCTGATGGCGCAGCAGTTCCCGCGCGACGAGCGCAAGGCGATGGACGGCATCATCAACGCGTTCAGCCGGCCCGGCCTGGCCGAGCGCGCGCAGTACGAGTACGGCAAAGGCGGCAGCAGCGTGGCCGGTCCGAGCATCCACTCGGCGCAGGCCATCGCGCAGCAGTGGGGAAACATCGAGTTCGGGTGGCGGGAAATCTCGCGCGGCATCGGGCATGACGGCGTGCCGTTCAGCGAGGTAGAGGCATTCGCCATCGACCTGCAGACGCGCGTGCCGAGTCGCATCACGTTCATTGCCAAGCACTGGCGCGACACCAAGAGTGGCGGCTACAAGCTGAAGGAGGAACGCGAGATATACGAGCTGTGCGCGAACATGGCGCAGCGCCGCAAGCGCGCCTGCATCCTGGCGATCCTGCCGCAAGACGTGATCGACAGCGCGATGGAGCAGGCCGCGCTGACGCTGCGAACCAAGGCCGACACGTCGGCCGATGCGATGCACAAGATGGTCGAGGCCTTCGCGCAATTCGGCGTCACGAAGGGGCAGATCGAGAAGCGCATCCAGCGCCGGCTCGACGCGATCACGCCGACGCAGGTCGTGATGCTGAAGCGCATCTACGCCAGCCTGCGCGACGAGATGAGCGATGCGTCGGAGTGGTTCGAGACCGCCACCGAGCCGCCGGCGTCGAGTGGTATCGAGGCCGTGAAGGCTGCAGCGGCAGCGAAGAAGACCGCGCCGGCGAAGAAGCCCATCGTCGACCCCGACACGGGCGAGATCGGCCGGCCGGTGTTCGACGAAGCGGGCTTCGCGAAGAAGCTGCAGAGCTGCACCGACACCGACGTACTCGACCTGGCCGCCGATGAGCTGCGCGACATCCCCGACGAGGCGATGCGCGATCGGCTGACAGAGATCTACACGGCGCGCCGCAAGGCCATCGCCTGAGTTTTCGGGCGCGCCGGGCTGGCCATTCCTCTGTCTCCCTCCCCTCCCTTTTGACCAGCCTGCACCGAGCAATCGGTCGCCCTCTTCTCTTCTCCAAAGCCATCCACCACAGGAGCATTCATGAACGATCCACGCGTCGCAGCCCTTGCCACCCTCACCTTCGGCACGCCCGTCGAAGGCGGGTTCTTCGCCGGCTACATCACCATGCCGGACGGCGTCTACGGCATCGCCGTTGCGCCCAAGGCGCTCGGCGAGTTCCGCGGCAAGTGGGGCAAGCGCGGCCTCGACGTGCCGGGCGCGCGCAGCTACTTCGACTGCCGCGCGAACACGCTCGCGATGGCCGAGTCCGGCAGCGAGCTCGCGCAGAAGGTGCTTGGCTTGTCGATCGGCGGCTGCAACGACTGGTCGATCGCGAGCCGCGACGTGCTCGAACTCGCGTACCGCAACCTGAAGCCGACGACGCGCGAAAACTACGTCTATCGCAACGGCGACAACCCGAGTTCGCTGCCGGTCGGCTATCCGTACACCGAGGACCTGCCGAGCCAGACCCTGGCCGCGGCGTTTCAGGCGGGCGGAGCCGAGGCCTTCGAACCGGAGTGGTACTGGGCCAGCACGCAGTTCTCTGCCGGCAGTGCCTGGATTCAGTTCTTCAGCTACGGCGGCCAGGACGACGGCGACAAGGGCCACGAGTTCCTGGCCCGAGCCGTCCGCAGATTCAAGGCTTAGTCCTTCAATCCTTCCAACTCCACAGGACCCCCTCCAATGACCACGACCGTCATCGTCAACGTCGGCAGCCTGACCGCCGAAGTGACCGCCCTCATCGATCGAATCATGAATCGACCCGCGGCCCAGTCGGCACCTGCGTTCGCATTGCCGAACGTGCCGGCCGCCCAGCCAGGCGAGCGCTACGCCGGCATCGCGTTCGTCGATGGCGCGCCGAGCCATCACCTGTTCCTGCTCGACGCGAAGTCGGACAAGAAGATGAACTGGGACGCGGCCGATGCATGGGCCAAGGGCGTCGGCGGCGAGTTGCCCACGCGCTTCGAATCGGCGCTGCTCTACGCCAACCTGCGCGACCAGTTCGACACGAACAACTGGCATTGGACGGCCACGCAGTTCTCTGCCGGCAGTGCCTGGGTTCAGGGCTTCGGCAACGGCAGCCAGGACACCAGCGACAAGAGCCTCGAGTTCCTGGCCCGAGCCGTCCGCAGATTGCCTCTTTGATCCTTCAATTCTTTGAGCCATGAGCCTCCACACCGACCTGCCGATCTACAAGAAGGGCTGCGACCTTCTGTCGCTCGCACTCGACGTGCAGCTGCAGATGCGCCGCGAGTTCAAGCGGTCGATCGGGGAGAAGATCCACTCGCACTGCATCGACATGCTCAACGAGATGGCGATGGCGAACGCTACGCGCCAGCGCGAGCGTGCGGCGCACATCGAGGAGCTGCTCAAGCTGCACCACGTCACGTCGGTGCTGCTGCGGGTCAGCCTGGAGAAACGGCTCATCTCCTGGAAACTTTGGGCCGACGCCACGCAGCTGCTCGACAGCATCGGCAAGCAAGGCGGCGGCTGGCTCAAGTCCTCACGCGAGAAGGCGCCTGCAGCGTGAAGGTCAAGGCCTGCATGCCCGTGCGCATGAATCTGGTCGAGCCGCTGCCTCACGAAGGCACCGCCACGCGCACCACGGAGACCGCTGCCAACGTGCAGGCCCGGCCCGGCGCAGTTCCCCTGCTGATCGGCGCGAGCCTTCGGCCGGGTGACGTTGATTGCTCGAATCGACGCAGTTCTCTGCCGGCAGTGCCTGGATTCAGAACTTCAACAACGGCAACCAGAACAACAACGACAAGAACAACGAGTTCCTGGCCCGAGCCGTCCGCAAATTCATCTTCCGCGTGCACCTTCGAGCAGCTGGTGCTCGCCTATCGCGACTGCCGCAAGGCCAAGCGCAACAGCGCCAGCGCGCTCGCATTCGAGGCCCACCTGGAGCGCAACCTCTGCACGCTCTACGGTGAACTGATCGACGGCTCGTATAGGCCGGGCCGGTCGATCTGTTTCGTCATCACGCGGCCCAAGGCGCGCGAGGTGTGGGCGGCCGACTTCGCCGATCGTGTCGTCCACCACCTGCTGTACAACCACATCGCGCCGCGCTTCCACGCTGCCTTTACCGCCGACAGCTGCGCCTGCATCCCGGGCCGCGGCACGCTCTACGCGGCGCAGCGCCTCGAGCACCAGGTGCGCAGCGCGACGCAGAACTGGTCGCGGCCGGCGCACTACCTGAAGCTCGACCTGGCGAACTTCTTCGTCAGCATCGATAAGACCGTTCTGCGTGCCCAGCTGCACGCCAAGGTCACCGAGCCGTTCTGGCGCTGGCTGGCCGACGTCATCCTGATGCACGATCCGCGCGCCGATGTCGACGTTCGATCCACGCCCAAGCTGCTCGCGTTCGTGCCGGCGCACAAGAGCCTGTTCAACGCGCCCGACGATCACGGTCTGCCGATCGGCAATCTGTCGTCGCAGTTCTTCGCGAACGTGCTGTTGAACGATCTCGACCAGTTCGTGAAGCACCAGCTGCGCGCGCCGCGGTACGTGCGCTACGTCGACGACTTCATCCTGATCCACGAATCGCCGCAGTGGCTGCGGGCCGCGCACGACCGCATCGCTGCGTTCCTGCCCGAGGTGCTGCACCTGGCGCTGAACCCGCGCAAGACGATCCTGCAGCCCGTTGAGCGCGGCGTCGACTTCGTCGGGTTCGTCGTCAAGCCGTGGCGGCGCACCACGCGGCCGCGCACCTTGCGCTCCGGCCTGCAGCGCCTGCACGAGATGCCCGCCGATGAGGTCTACCAGGCCGCGAACAGCTACCTCGGCCTGCTGCGCCAGGCCTCGCACAGCCACCGCGATCGCGCGCGCTTCGCCGGCGCCGCGCTGGAGCGTGGCCACTGCGTCAACCGTGCGTTCACCAAGGTATTCCACCGCCCCAACCACAACCAGGAGCCCGCATGACGTTTCAGATCCTCACCCCCACCAAGGCTCGGCTCGACGACGTGCGCGTCCTGAGTCAGAAGAACCGACAGCCCGACGAGAACCCGGGCGTGCAGCTGCCGATGAGCATGAAGCTCAGCAACCACATCCTGCTCAGCATCGACCCGGCGCTCAAGCCATTCCTGTTCACGAAGGCGCCCGGCGTGAACGAGGCGACGGCGACGAAGCGCAAGGACAACACCACGGGCACGCTCGACGGCGTCGAACCGGTCACCGACCTACCGAAGCTCTCGGGCATCGGCTCGCATGTGAAGTCGCTTCCCTGGGGCGGCGAGCTGACGGCGCTGAAGATGCTGATCTCCTTCGCGACGACGAACCTGCCGCTCGACGACTGCCGCATCCACCGCATGCGCATCAAGCCGCAAGACGGCGGGACGGTCGAGCTGAAGTTCGTTCTCGACGCGCCGAACGCATCCGAGACCGTGTTCGCCAAGCTGGCGAAGTACAAGTCGCGCGAGGTCGACGTCACGGTCGAGCAGCACGAGCCGGCGCAGCAAGAGATCGAGGACCCGGTCAAGCCGGCGCCGACGCACAAGCCTGGCGCGGCAGAGCGCGCGGCCGCTGGCACGAAGCCCGCCGCGAAGCACAAGGAGCCGACGAAGGCCGAGGCGAAGGCGGCGGCTGAGGCGGCATTTCCCGCGGCGCACAAGGACAAGTCGGCCGTCAGCGCCGAGGGCGCATGGCCATTCCCGAAGAATGCACCGGGCGACGCGCCGCCGCAGTCGGCGACAGTCGAGACGCGCAGCCCAGCCGGATCGCGCACGGCGCGCGGCCGAGAGAAAACGAAGGCGGCGCTGGCTGCGGGTGCTGCGGATGCGACGGCCGCGTTCATCGAGTCGCAAGGCGCCTGATGCTCATGAGCCAGGAAGCCATGCGCGACGCGCTCGGTGCCCTCAAGGGCCTGCTTCGCGTCAGCGCGCAAGCAGCCCGGGATGGCGTGTCGATGAACGAGATCGCCAATGCCGAGCGCGCAGCGCGGCGCGCGATGGCTGCGCTTCAGCACGAACTGGAAGTTGCTGACGTTCCCAAGCCAAGCATGGTCGAGCGGCGCGCGGGATTGCCGTTCGCGGATCGGAGACGCAGATGACGATCGTTCAACGCGACCAGGTGCGCGCGGCTGTCGAGCGCGCGCTGCAGCTCGATCCGCATGACAGCGACGCTGCGGTCGAGGCGGCGGCGCGCTCGCTCGCGCTGCCGGTCGAAGCCGTGCGCGAGGCGATGGCGCCGGTGAACGAGGAGCAGGCAGCGTGATCACGCATCAATCCTCGTTCTTCGACGGCGGCCGTCGGCTGCAGATGACGGAAAGCATCGAGCTCACGGTGCAGTCGCTGCAGGCCTACGGCCCAGATCATCAAGACTGGGGCATCGCGTGGTCCGGCGGGAAGGACAGCAGCGCGACGCTGACGTTGATCTGTTGGCTGATCGATACCGGGCGCGTGCGGCGGCCGCGGTCGCTCACGGTTTTCTACGCCGACACGCGCCAGGAGCTTCCGCCGCTCGCGATCGCCGCCGAGCAGCTGATGGACGAACTGCGCGAGCGCGGCATCCGCGTCGAGGTCGTGACGGCGCCCATGGACAAGCGCTTCATGGTCTACATCCTCGGCCGCGGTGTGCCGCCGCCGAACAACAACACGCTGCGCTGGTGCACGCGCCAGATCAAGATCGACCCGATGCAGGACGCGCTGGCGGAGCGCATCGCCGAGTTCGAAGGCAACGTCCTGATGATCACCGGCGTGCGCCAGGGTGAGAGCGCGATCCGCGACGCCCGCATCGAGATGTCGTGCGGCAAGGATGGCGCCGAGTGCGGCCAGGGCTGGTATCAGCAGGTGCTGCCCAACGCGAAGGGCCTGCGCGGCCGCATCGCTACGCTCGCACCGCTACTGCACTGGCGCGTGTGCCACGTCTGGGAGTGGCTGAAGCACTGGGCGCCACAGGCTGAGTTCGGCGACTGGTCCACGGCCATGATCGCCGACGCCTACGGTGGCGACGAGGCCGAAGAAATCAACGCGCGCACCGGCTGCATAGGCTGCCCGCTCGCGCAGGAAGACACGGCGCTGAACACGATCCTCCGCGCGCCGGCCTGGTCGCACCTGCAGCCGTTGAAGCGCCTGCGCCCGCTGTGGCGTGAGTTGCGCGAGCCGGGCAACCGGCTGAAGAAGGAAGGTATCGAGCGCCTGAAGGACGGCAGCATCGGCAAGAACCCACAGCGTATGGGGCCGGTAACGCTGGAGGCCCGTGCGATGGCGCTCGATCGCGTGCTGGGCATCCAGGACGAATGCAACGCCGCGGCGCGCGCAATGGGCCGACCGCTGCTCAGCCTGATCAACGCGGAGGAGGAGGCGCGCATCCGCGAGCTTCTGGCGGCCGAGACGTGGCCCGATGGCTGGGACGGCGACGAGCCGCTGGCTGACACCGTGTTGCCGACGGTCTACCAGAACGGTGCGGTGCAGCCGCTGCTGTTCAGTGCAGAGGAAGCCTCGTGACCACAACCGCCCTCGCCCTCGAACGATGCCTGTCGGTGCTCGTCCGGATGATCCCCGACGCCTGCACCGAGCACCAGCTCGTGTGCACGACCGACGAAGAGCACAACGCCGCCATCGAGGCCGGCGCGATCGCGCTGTATGGCGAGGACCGGGCGGCCTGGCCGCCAGGCCTGAAGCAGGCCGCCGAGGGAGAGTACGAGTGAGCCACTGGACGCCCGAATACCTGACGCTGCTCGACGACTGCGAGAAGCGCGAGGAACGCCTCAGCGACTGGGAGCGCGGCTTCGTTGATTCGCTGCGGCAGCAGATCGCCGCGGGGTGCCGGCCAAGCCAGAAGCAGGTCGATACGCTGGACACCATCTGGGAGCGCGCTACGGCGCGGGGTTGAGCATGAGCGAGCACACCGCCATCGAATGGTGCGACAGCGAAGCGATGATCCGGCTAACGTTTTCTGTTGGTGGCGCGCTTCTGCTGCTTTTCTTTGGCCAGCACCTTCAAATCAGGGCGACCGCCTCTGATGACATTCGTGGCAGCGAGTGGGAGGGTCAGACGTCTTGCAGGCCCCATTGCCATGGCCTCAGCGTCGAGCGCTTCGTTGAAAGGTTTGATCTTCCGATAAACACACTCGAGAGCATGCGTGGCGAGCGCGCTCAGCATTTGTACGCCCTCCATGGAGTCGGCGGTCCGAGTCGACATGGTCTGTCCAATTCCAAGGAAACCACCAGCCTGGTCGACCATGCAACAGACCGTGATTTCATCGAAGACGCCACCGGCATGCGCAACGTGCTGGTGGCGGGTTTCCATAAAGTACTCGTGCCAGCCAGCAGCATCCGGAATGGTGAGCGTGGCAAAAATGTCTGGGGTGAGTCGCGAACGTACTCCGCTTACGAAGCAGCGCGCGTACGCGATGGTCGCGGAGGTCGAGTAGGCGCGCAGCAAGACTTGATCAACGTCCGACTGTCCGAGCATCGGGGCGATCCGCTCATTGATCTTGAGAACATGCTCAAGATCACGGAGCAGCCCAGACCACTGCGCCACTCGATGCGCAGCAGGGCTGTTCATCGTACGAAAGTGCGCTTCAACCTTGTCTCCCATGCATGCAGTGTATTGGGAGAGTGCTTCTGAACATGAAAGAGCGCCCCATCCTCTTCTCCGCGCCGATGGTGCGCGCGCTGCTCGACGGGTCGAAGACGCAGACGCGGCGAGTCTTGAAGCTGAAAGGACGCGACCCCAGCGCGAACACGCCCGGGAAGCACGCCCCGATCGAGCCGTACACCGACGGCAACGGTTCCTGGAACTTCGTGCTCGCCGCGACCGGGCACGGCCTCGGCGACCCGTTCCCCTGTCCCTACGGTGTCGTCGGCGACCGGCTGTGGGTGCGCGAAGCATGGGCCGACCTTTCGGTGACGACGGGCGGCGACTACACCGGCACCGCCTACCGCGCCGACGAATGCGACTACGGCAACGAAGATGAGCCGATCACGCGCGACATGATCCGGTGGAAGCCGAGCATCCATATGCCGCGCAAGCTTAGCCGCATCACGCTTGAGGTCACCGGCGTGCGCATCGAGCGGCTGCAGGGCATCAGCCGAGGCGATGCAATGGACGAAGGCTGCCCGTTCCCGAACATGGCGCAAGGCGATGACCCACGTCAGTGGTATCGGGACTTGTGGGAGTCGATAAATGGTGCGGGATCGTGGCAGCAGAACCCCTGGATCTGGGTGATCGCGTTTCGGAGGCAGCAGCCATGACAGCGCCGAAGGTCACGAAGTGGGTGCCGATCACCGATCCGCTGCTGCTGCGTCGCATGGGCAAGACCGGCGAGGAGTGCGCCGAGCTAGTCGCGGTCACGACCCGCATCACGATCCAAGGCATCGACGAGATCGACCCGAGCAGCGGCCTACCGAACCGTGAGCGGCTGCACCACGAGATCGGCGACGTCTACGCGCAACTCGACGCCTGCATGGAGATGCTCGGCCTCGACCGCGACTTCATCGAGGCGCGGCGCACGCGCAAGCTCGGCTACATGCGCGAGTGGGAGGCGATGTTCGTCGAGGCGTCGCCGCACTCGCCGACGATCTGCCCGAACTGCGATACCGCGATGCCGGTCGGCTGTGGCGGCATCTTCAGAGATGACGGCGACGCCTGCTGGCTGAACCGGAGCGCGTGATGCCGATCCGTCCTGAGAACCGAGAGCGCTATCCGGCCGACTGGCCGGAGATCCGCTATCGCATCGTCTGCCGCGCGCACCACCGCTGCGAGTGGCCTGGCTGCGACGTGCCGCACCGCTCCGAGGGTTACTGGCGCGGCGACGAATGGGTGCGGATGCCGCCGGCGCTGCGCGAAGCTGGCTACAAGGTTGGCGACACGGTCGCGTGCTCCGACGGGACCTCGATCAAGCTGATCCGCATCATCCTCACCGTCGCACACCTTGACCATACGCCCGAGAACTGCAGCGACGACAACCTGCGGGCATGGTGCCAGAAGCATCACCTGCGCTATGACGCGCAGCACCACGCGCAGACCGCCTACGCGACGCGGCGCGCGCGGGCTAACACGGCGGAGCTGTTCTGATGCCGACCTACCGCATGCACGGCGCCCTGGTGCACATCAAGATGACCAGCACGAGGAAGCGTCCGGCGCCATTGCCGTGCGTCGCGCGGATCGAGCTCGACGGCCGCGGCACGCGCTGCATGGCGATTAGCTCGATCCTCTGCGACTGGCCGGTCGAGGGCGGCACCTGCGACGCGCCGCTGTGCGAGGACCACGCGCACGAGGTCGGGCCTGATCGACATCTGTGCGGCCTGCACTTCGCGGCGCATATGGCGGAGACACCCTGATGTCAATCCTCACCTGCCACGGCTGCAAGCATTGCCTCTACTCGGCACCCGGAGGTCAGTCAGGCGACTGGCCCGGCCGACCCGCGATTCTGTCTCAGCCGCATTCGCGCTGCACGGCCCTCAAGGCCTACGTGCCGATGGTGCTCGGCGCGCAAGGCAAGTGGCTCAGCAGCGAAGTACCGAGGGAGTGCCCAGAGCATGCGCAACCAGGTCTCATCTGAATTGCAGCGAAAGACTGCAAGAGTGCGGCCGTCGCTGCGCGTCGGGCATCGCCTGCGCGAGGGCGAAGACGGCACCGAGAAGCTATGCGCTCGCTGCGATGACTGGTGGCCGGCGACGCCCGAGTACTTCTTCCGCGCGGTTGCCGGTGAGGGTGGCCTCTTCTACTGCTGCAAGGCCTGCTTTGCAGATTGGCGACGCACGCGTCCGCGCAAGTCGCAGGCGAGGCTTGCCGAATGACGCTCGAGCTGCAGCAGCTGGTCGCCGAAGCGCGCGCGCTCGCGAACGACCACCCTTGCACGACCGTGGGCCACGACTGGCAGATGGAAGGCGCGCGCACCTGCCCGCACTACGGCACCGACAGGGAGTGCCATCACAGCTCGCAGGCCGTCTATCGGTGCGCGCGCTGCGGCGGATACGACTATGGCGAACCGGGCGGTCCTGGTCACGCTGACTGCGAACGGGGGTGCCGCTGAATGTCCGTCACGCTGGAAGCCCGAGCCCTCTGGCACTTAGAGATCGGCTACGAGCCGGAGCCCGAACGCAAGGTGCGCGGCTACCTCGGCTCGACCGTCGACGGCGGCGTTGATGACCACGACGAGGACGTCGACGATGGCACCTGCTTCGACTGCGGCCAGATTCACGACATCTGCGAGTGCCACGTCGGCGATGAATGCGGTCGCTGGCGCAATGGGAGTCTCTCCTCGAGATGCATGAAGGCCGGCAGCGAGGAATGCGACTTCGAGTGCCCGTACCGAGATTCACTGAGGTTCTGATGGCCGCCGACTTCTACTCCGACGCCGAGGTCGACGAGCTGTGCGCCGGCCTTGAACAGAACGCCGCCAAGATTCGGTTCCTGCGCGACGTGTGCAAGCTGCGCGTCGATCGCAAGCCCAACGGCCGCCCTCTGGCATGGCGCCCCGCTGCCCCGGCGGCCCAGGACGCGCCGGCCGATTCGAGTATCGTGGTCGACCTGCAGGGGTGGGCAAAACGGCGGAAGGGGCGGGATGGGCAGAAAACGCAAGGACGGTGACCCGCTCGGCCTGGCCGGCACACGGCTGGTCTTCCAGCGCGGCGTGTTCTTCTATGTCCACCGCGAAGGCAACCGCTGGGAGCGCATCGGCACTGATGTAGCCGAGGCGAAGCGCAAGGCCGCCCAGTACAACAACCCGGGCGACGGCTTCGGCACGATGGCCTACTGGTTCGGACAGTTCCTGTCGGATTTCAAGCTCCAGGTCGCGGCGAAGACCAAGAGCCAGCGCACGCTCGACGATTACACCGGCTACGCGGCCGAGGATGGCCCACTCGTGGCAGCTTTCGGCAAGCGCTACCCGGAGCAGATCGAGCCGACGATGGTGCAGGCCTACCTCGCGTTCAACGCGAAGCTGAAGCCGCCGCGGCCGGTGCCGGCGAACCGCGAGCGCGCCTTCCTGTCGAGCTGCCTGTCCTGGATGATCCGTGAGGGCAAGATCCCGGCACAGGTCCTGTCTGTGAACGTCTGCATGCGCGCCAGCGGCGTGAAGCGCAATGCGGAGCGCCAGCGCGAGCGCTACGTCACGCACGACGAGTACCGCGCCGTCTACGCCGCCGGCAACCGCGCGGTGCGCCTGGCGATGGAGCTCGAGTACCGCACCCTGCAGCGGCCCGAGGTCGACATCCTGGCGTGGACGCCTTCGAACGTGCGGAAGAAAGGCGACGGCAAGGTGCTGCACTTCCGCCAGAACAAGACCGGCCGGCTGATCGACATCGCGCTGGTCGGCGAGCTGGGCGCCCTCGTGACCGAGGCGATCGGCGAGGTGCCGCAGCTGCACCAGCCGATCTTGCACCGGCTCGACGGCGGCGCCTACACGTACGACGGCCTATCGTCGATGCTGAAGCAGGCGCAGGACAAGGTGCGCGCCGTGCACGCGAAGACCGGCGGCCCGCTGAAGGACATGCCGTCGTTCGGCCTGCGCGATCTGAAGGGCAAGGGCGCGACGGACATGTACTACATCGATCACCGGCCGATCGAGGAGATCCAGGCTCTGTGCGGGCACGCGACGAAGACGACGACTGAGAAGTACATCAAGGCGCGCTGGCGCGAGACAGCACAGCCGAACGCCGTGCAAATCGGATAGGGAGCGAAACTTGTGACAGAGCGGTTCGACCACAAGGCCCAGCGGATTCTGGAGAAGCGCATCCTGGTTGCGCTGGTGAACTTCTACTTCGAGGCGGGCCACAAGGAGAAGGCGTACATCGATCCGAGCGCCGGTGGCCTGTATGAGAACAAGCTCGCAGCTCGAATGGGGTATGACCCGACCATCGATCTCCCGACACCGGAATTCACCGCCGCAACGCGGAGCCTCGCCGCAAAGGGCCTCGTGGTGCGGATACAGCGCAACCCATCGAACCCGCTGATGGGCGTATGGCCGACCGCGGCCGGCATCGACAAGGCGGAGCTGTGGGGCGGGTCGCTGAGCTCGCGCCTGCAAGGTTTGATGCACCAGCAAGGCACCCCGATAGTCGTGGCGGCTCTGATCTCGATTGCCGCGTCGGTCGGCACGATTTTGCTTGCCGTGGCGAAGGGCTGGTTCGGTCTCAAAGTCGGTCGCTGAGCCCGCCTAATATCCAGTGGTTTCGCCGAAGTGATCCGGGCAAATACTCTCGGTGACCGATTCGACGAATATTAGGCGCCAGTCCCGCACAGCAAGCATTGGCGCGGCTTTCGGCCATATTCAGCGTCCCGCCTGTTAATCCGTAGGTCCCTGGTTCGAGCCCAGGTCGGGGAGCCAAGATTGGCGGGGGTTAGCTGGTGAATGCCTGCTAACCCCTTTTGCCTTTCTGAGGTCCGTGTCCGAACCGTGTCCGAAAATTCGCGCCCCGCTTCCACGGTGGGCCCAATGCAACAGCGCCTCGGCCGGACGCATCGCATGAGCGCTTCGCGCAGCGCCACGGCGCCGCGCCAACGACGCGTAGGCCATGGGTCATCAGGCTCTCGACCCCCAAGCATCCGGTGCAGTATCCGCTCACGAGCACACAGCTGATCCCCTCCATCGGCTGCAGCCAGGTCTCGGCACCCTACTCAGCCGCGACGGGCTGCCGCGACGACTTCAACTTCTTCGCCGCATTCGTATAGCCACCGCCCCCGCCGTCGACGAAGTGCACATGCAGACTCTCGGCAGTCGACGTGACCAGGCACGTCATCAGCGCGGTATCCGAGACATCGATGCCGTAGCGAAACGCCCCGCCCGACGCACGTTGTCGAAGGTACCGCTCGATCGCGTCGATGCGGTCGAGCGCGCAGTCGATGACGAAACACAGGGTCTCGTCGTGCTTGCAGAAGTCGGTGTTGGCGGTGACCTCGAGTTTGTAGCGAGCCGGGTCGAACGAGCGAATCGGACGCCCAAGCGCAAAAACCAGCCAACCGAGAAAAGTGTCGCGCAGCACGAGGAGCACCGACCGCATCAGCGAGCCGCCGCAGCGCCGCGCGCGCGCCTCCAGCATGAAGCCTCTGGGCGGCCAGCGCGTACTCAACGTGTCCAGCCGAACCGGACGTGGGTCGCCGCCCTGCCCGGCCAGCTGCATGACGGTCGCATGGATCTCGCCTGAGTCGGTCGCGCCCTGAATGATCAGCGTGACCATCTTGCCGTGTCTCGATCGCAATGCGTCCCACCGGCACGACAGGCCGGTCAGGTCCACCGAGGCGCCGTCGTCCAAGGATTCCGGAATCGCCGCAAGCGTGATCAGTTCTCGGTCGCCGCGGCCTCTGACGGCCGCCTCGAGAACGCCGACGCCACCGCCCGAGAAGACGCCGAAGCAGTTGCCTGGCGACGGCTCGTAGCGACCCACCCGCACGTCGCTGCCGAATCGCCGCAAGTCTTTCACGAGCGCCGAGCCGACCCGCAACACGAGCCCGAATTCGCGCGCCGCCATCCCGCGCACCCGCGCGAGTTCGAGGCGCGCCGCCACGGCGTGCTGAGGCGGCACCATCACGACGGCGCCGTCCCCGCCGAACAGAAAAGGGATTGGCGTCGGGGCGCAGAGGTTCTTCAACGCGCCGATGGCCAAGGCCGCGACGAAATTGACGGTCTTGTGGCGTCCGCGCTCGATCGCGATCGTCGAATCGACGACATCGGTGACTACCAATGCCCATTCGTCCGGGGCGGACACGTACTGCGCCGCATCGAAGGTCTGACCAGCACTTGTTAGCCCAGGGAGGCGGGCGAAGAACGTTGACGTCTGTTCGATCGGCATGACCGGGCGGGAGCGAAAGCGGTGCACCGGATCAGATGCCAATTCGGCCGTCAATTCAAGCGCGCATTGGGGGCGACGGGTTCGATAGCGCCGCGGACCCGATTGTCCACCTCAGGGTTCATGCCAACCTTGGATTGAATCTGGTTAGAAATTCAAATCCAATAGAACTCTTCGAAGAGATTCACAACAAGTCCATCCGCGATGAGCACCACCGCCTCAGGCCAGGTCGCACAGATCGCGCACGGAGTCGATGGCCTTGCGATGCACCGGCGTTGGAGCGGGGATGGCCACGTCCCAGCTGCGTCCCATGCCGTCGCGGATGTGCGCCTCGATGAACGGCGGCATCGCGCGACCGGCGCCCAGCGCCACCTCGATCGCATCCGCGACCAGGATCGCCAGCTCCTTCTGCGACTTCCTTTCCTTGTCCAAGCACCACCCCCCGTGTTCAGGCAAAAGCATGCCATGGGGCGAGCGCGCCGCGTCGGGCTTGCAAGCCTCATCGTCGACGCATACCCCTAGAAGCGATCGGCACCGAAGCCATTGGCTCGCAGAATTTCAGCGCAAATTCGTCGTCGCCGCGACCGTCCGAGGCATCTAAAGTTGTTTCTGCCTCTGCTCGCCTCGGAGCTCCTCATGCAGCATCTCTCTCGCG
This sequence comes from Rhizobacter sp. P5_A1, assembly GCF_056400745.1. Taxonomy (NCBI): domain Bacteria; kingdom Pseudomonadati; phylum Pseudomonadota; class Betaproteobacteria; order Burkholderiales; family Sphaerotilaceae; genus Rhizobacter; species Rhizobacter sp. P5_A1. The sequence continues at coordinate 11,515 of NZ_JBFUKR010000019.1, read as the reverse complement.
CCACTCACCCGCCCTCGAGCGACGAGGGCATTCCGCCACCCTTGCTCCGAATGCCCAACGTGGTCCGGATGACGGGCCTGGGTCGCTCGACCATCTACCGGATGATCGCCGTGAATGAGTTTCCCCACCCCGTCAGAGTCGGCAAGCGGGCCGTCGCATGGCGGAGTGCGGATGTCGACCGGTGGAGCGCGGACCGTCCCTCGACGAGCCACGAGTCGCTCCGCCGCGTGGCACCCGGTGCCGACGCTGGACAGCGGACTCGTGCGCTCAATGCAGCACAGATTTCAATGCCAGCCCAACCATCAGCAGTACGGCGAGCGCACGCAGCACCCACTAGGTCGTGAACCAGTCGATAGGCCTTCGGCGGCCCCTACCGGGCTCGCACTCATTTCGATCGAGACCTTCAATCCGCAGTCGTTGCTCGCGAGTTCTCCGTCGGTCAAGCTGAAATCACGGTCCAGCTGCCGTCAAGCAAGCTAGGGATGGTGCGCAGCGTGCCGCGTGCGATGCTCCGCCACGCTTTTGCTGACAACAGCGACTGGCGCCGACCAATAGGGCAGAAACAACGAGGGAGGGACGCCATGAGGCTCATCCGGGACTGGGTCCCGCTTGCTGTGGCCGCTCCACCGATCGCTCTGGGCGCATCGAGTGAGGCGCAAGCAATTGAGCCTCTCAAGATCGTCATCATTCGGCACCAGAGAAGCCCACGTCCGGTGACAACTTGTCCTGCCAAGGGCTAAAACGGGCGCTGCAGCTGCCTGCGGTGCTCGTCGGAAAGTTCGGGGCCCCGGCCTACACCTACGTTCCCGCGCTGAAGCTGGGCAAGTCGACGGACCATGTCCGAATGCTGCAGACAGCGACGCCGCTCGCGGTACAGCACAACTTGGTCCTGAATAGCAAGTTCGCTGGAGCGGATGACGCCGCGATCGCTGGTGATGTGCGCAAGCGCTCCGGCCTCGCCCTGATTGTTTGGGACCACAGCCACATTCCAGCACTGGCTGCCGCCCTGGGGGTGCACGCCCCGCCGAAGTGGGGCAGCCAAGATTTTGATTCGATCTGGGTCATCGGCTACGACCACAGTCGAGCCAGCTTGACGTTCGATGCAGAGGGCATCGTGCCACAGGGACAGTGTGCGTTCTGACCTGTACATGACGGTGGCAACCATTGTTGCGGCCGTTGCCTGCGCACGTCAGTGCTGGTCCGCTCGCTCGCCAGAGGTCCGACATCACCGGTACTCGGCGCCTGGATTCTCTGGGTCGCGAATAGTGGGCAAGCTTCGCACCCGCGCGTTTTCAAAAGAGGAAAGCCATGCGTGATTTCTGGACGTTGCGCACGGCGACCGCGCTGTTCGCTCGCGCCTTTGGTGGTTCGAATCTCTCGAGGGGGAAGAAATCCAAGGGACAGGAACCGATCGTTGCGCGAGTGATGCTGGCCTCCTGCCTGCTATCACTCACTTTGGCGCTCATCGCCTGTTCGTCGGCACCGACGATCCCAGGTGACTCGTCGATCGCTGCAGTTGGACCCGCCGACTCTTCGGCCGTCCGCCCGCGAGATGGTCCGCCGCAGCGCGGCAATCCCGCTGGAAATCTGACTACCCCTCGTCCGGACGCCCCTAGGCGAGCCCCGGTCGGCCCCGCACCTTCTTCGGGCACCGTCTTTCCGTCGGCGCTTCCGACATCGCAAGCCGCTCTCGACCAGATGGTGGCCCACTTTATCGATGTTGGACAAGGCGACGCCGTGCTCCTCGAGTTCTCCTGTGGTGCAGTTCTGATCGATACCGGCGGCGAGCTGACAGACGAGGTTGTCGGCCGCGATCGCCTGGGGGACTATCTGCGCGACTTCTTCCTGCGGCGCGCGGATCTCGCCAACACGCTCAAGCTGGTCGTGCTCTCCCACCCCCACAAGGATCACACCGACGGGGTGACGACGCTCCTCGAAGCGCAGCCCGAAATCACGATCGAGAACGTTCTCGACAACGGTGCCACTGACAAGGGCTCGGGCATCTCGGGCCAGCGCAAGCTTCAACACTACGCCGCCGATAGTGGCGCCGGGTATGTTGGTCTGTCCGAGGCAGACATCACGTCGGCGGCCGGAATGACCAGCTCCACGATCGATCCGATCGATTGTCGGCCGGGCGGTGGCGTAGATCCCAGGATCGTCGCACTCTGGGGTCGTGTTGACCTGAATACCGGCTGGGCCAATGACGCCAACAACGACAGTGTCGTCGTGCGCGTCGATTTCGGGAATGCGAGCTTCCTCTTTACCGGAGACTTGGAGAAGGAAGGTATCGACGCGATGCTGACGTCCTACGCAGTCGACCTCAGTGCATTCGACGTGGATGTACTCAAGGTGGGACACCATGGCTCCTACAACGCGACAACTGATGCGTTTGTCGCCGCAGTCACACCCAAGATCGCGATCATCCAAGCCGGCGATTCAACATTGAGTCAAGCCCCATTCAGCGCATACAGCTTTGCTCATCCACACCAGGACGCGATCCGCATGCTTCTCGATTCGCAGCATGGCGTGTCGATGACGCGACCGACCAAAAATGTACCCGTAGGCGTCAAAGGGCGCAATCCGACCACAGGCGCCCTGCCGCAGTTCACGACGATTGCGGTCAAGCGCGCCATCTATACGACCGGCTGGGATGGCAACATCGCGGTAATCGCCAAGAAGGACGGAACGCTCAGGGTCGAGACGGGATTCTGAATCGTGAGCACCCGAGAGCGCACCGTAGAGGTCACAGCGGACCTGATGGCGGCAAAGCGAACGCTAAGCGAGCGCCATCTTGGAGGGGCGTTGAGCACGGTGCCTCGCGCTTGGTTCGCACAGCCACGTGTCCGCGAGTCGATGCAACACTCCGGCAACCAGCTCCACGCGGTCGGCGTCGGACGCAAGATCGTCGAGGGCAAGTTGACCAACACGTTCTGCGTTCGACTCTACGTTACCCAGAAGCTGCCGCGCCATCTGCTCACCGGCGCCGATTGCCTCCCCGAATACATCGACGGAATTCCCACGGATGTCGTTGAGGCAGCGCCTGCCTACTTGGCCACCTCGCCGAAGTGTTCGCTGCGCAAGCTGCGCGAGCAACGCCCAGCCCAAGGCGGCATCAGCGGTGCGCATGAGGCGATTCAAGCCGGAACGCTGGCCGCGCGGTGTCGGTCACGGAGACTTGAAGAGAGCGCCGATCGGTTCGTCCTCGGCAATTGCCACACCCTTGCCGATTTGGGGCTTGCCGCTCCCGGCTCGGCCGTCCTGCAGCCATCGACCCATGACGGTGGCACGGTGAATGCGAATCGTCTGGCAAGCCTCGAGCGCTTCGTCCCGATCGTCGAGACACAGACGGCTTCGAACCGCGTCGACGCCGCGATTGCGAAGCTGGATGCGGCCGACACGATGAATCCCGGCATTTGCACTTTGGGCACGATTCAGGGCACGGCAGCAGCGACCTTCGAGACCCGGGTGCACAAACATGGCCGCACGACCGGGTACACAGCTGGAATCGTCGATGATCCGTCGGTCGACGTTCTCATCCCGCTGCGGCGTGAGGACCCGACCCGGCTTACTCAGTTCATTGACCAGCTGCGTATTCGGCCCCTGCCAGGTCAGTTCGTTTTTGCCCAACCGGGCGATAGCGGCGCGCTGGTTCTGACCAAGCTCGACAACGACGCCGTAGGGCTCCTTTTCGCCTGCCCAGACAACGGCTCGTTCGCCTACGCCAATCCTATTGCGGCGGTGCTTGACGCGCTCGAGATCGATCTTGATTGATCCTGGACCGTTCGCTGACAACGTCCGCATCTTGATCTACGCGCTGATTGTTGATTTCCATCCAGAAGTGATCCACTGACCCCGCCATCCCAGTGTGGCTCGTCGTCGACGATGGAGCGGTGAATCCAGGGTGGACAGTCCGCTCAAATCGCCAAGTCATTCCCATTCACACCCGCATCCGATTCCGATCCAAACGGGCAGCACGCTTGATGCACTTGGTGCGCTCGCAAGCTGACAGTCGCGGCCGTCCGCTCGTGGCCGGCAAGAACCGGCCAGCAGGCGGATCCGGCGGTCAGGTGAGAGCCACGAAGCAGCCGCTCGAGCGGCAATGACGGCTGTCAGCTACGAAGCAGCCCGTCGGTGCCGGCTCCCCAGCGGTCGTGGACGACAAGCGGTCACTCGCCGAGTCTGTCGGACGACGATGCTGGCAGCGGACCTTGGATCCGCATGTGATTAGATCCAAACGCAACTCGTCGTTGGAGTGAACCCCTGAGGCTGGACCATCGGGTTCGTCAGAACTAAGCCGCCCGCTGGGCGAGTTGGGTTTCGAACTCCATCGGTGATTGGTATCCAAGCGCGGAGTGCAAGCGCTTGGCGTTGTAGATCTCTTCGATGAACCGCGGCAGCCTGGTCTTCACGTCGTCGAAGTTTTCGTAGCCGGCGAGGTACACCTCTTCGACCTTGAGCGTCTTCATGAAGCTTTCGGCCTGCGCATTGTGGTACGGGTTCCCCGCCGAGCTCATCGATCCTCGAAGGCCGAATTCCTTAAGCGCCTTTCGATACGCATCGCTTGCGTACTGGGCATCCGCGATCCGTGTGGTGGATGCAGCCCTGAGGGGGCTGGCGCGTCTGCACAGCGGCGTTCAGCGCGGCCAGCGCGAGTTGCGTGTCGATGCGACGTGAGATGGCGTAACCCACGACCTTGCTGCTGCACGCATCGAGGATCGCAGCCAAGAAGCAGAAGCCGGTAGCAATGCGGATGTATGTGAAGTCCGCCACCCATACGAGATCGGGCTTGGCAGGAATGACATTGCGATAGAGGTTCGGGAAGATCGGCAGATCGTGGTCGCTGTCAGTCGTGCGAACGAAGCGCCGGCGTGGCCTGATGCCAAGCCCGTGGCACTTCATGATTCGAGCAATGCGCTTGTGGTTCACGAGCTGGCCTCGCCGCTGCAACTCTCGCGTCACGCGTCGATATCCGTAGCCAGGCATTTCGTCCTGAATATCGCCGATCAGCTCAACGAGGCGCTCGTCACTGAGACCCTCGGCCACTGCTGTCGATCGATAGTAGAAGCTGCTCCGCGGGAGTTTGATCACTTGACACCCCCGTCGAACGGAGCAGCCTTGGGGCCGCTGACGATCGAGGAGTTCTCGCTGTCGCTCACGAGGCGCAGACGTGGTGCTTTTTTGAAGAGATCGAGCTCCATCGTGAGCTGGCCGACTTTGCGTTCGAGCGCGGCGATCTTGGCCTCATAGTCGATCACCATTGAGGCCTCGACTTCCTCGCCGGTGAGCTCGCCGTTGTCGAACTGCGTCAGCCAAAGATGGATGAGATTCGCCGACAGGCTGTACTTCTTCTGTGCATCGCGCCGACCGAGCGCGCCGGACCGGATGTCCTGGCACAGCTGGAGCTTGAACTGCGGCGCATGGCGCCGGTATGGACCTCTTGAAGACATGGACCTTCTCCTGTTGAAGGCCCAGCCAGCGTATCAGTCTGACTTCCCCTGCCGGTCCAGCCTCAGGGGTTCACTCCACGTTCTGGTCCAATCCCGGCATCTTTGACCGAGACAATCCTTGCTCGCAACGCGCAGGTGGGCACTAACAGGAACAGGCGATCTCTCGTGTCTCAATACTTTCAAAAAGGTCGCAATCGTGGGCACAACTTCGGAATCGAATGGGCACACCCGAAAGCCGGTACAGCGTATTCGCGAAGGTGATGGCCTGAGGCGACATGGTGTGGTTCAGATGTCCAGCACGAGCTGCGGTGTCTTAGCGCGCGAGCAGCACGGGGTGAACTGGTCATTCAGCGCCTGTTCCTGGGGTGTCATGAACAGGTCCTTGTGATCGGGAACGCCTTCGATGACGCGCGTCAGGCAGGTGCCGCAGACGCCCTGCTCGCAGGAGGTCGGAATGTCGACGCCAGCGAGCGCCAGCGCCTGGATCACGGTCTGATCCTTCGCGACAACGACGATCCGGCCCGAGCTCGCCAGCTTCACTTCGAAACTCTCGTCGGATTCGCTGGGCGAAACTTCGGCGGAAAAGAACTCGAAGTGAATTTGGTTGGGCCGCCAGCCGGCGCTGCGGGCCGTGGCGAGCGTGGCGTCCATGAACCCCTTCGGGCCGCAGACGTACAGATGAACTCCGGGCTGCGGGTCCGCGAGCGTGGCGACCAGATCGAGCCGCTGAGGGGCGTCACCATCGTCGAAGTGAAACTGCACCTGCGATGCAAATGACGACCCCTGTATCCGATCACGGAACGCCGTGCGCTCGCGTGAGCGAGTGCAATAGTGCATGTCGAATGCCGCACCGCTGGCGCAGAGTCGCTCGGCCATGCAAAGGATTGGCGTGATCCCGATTCCGCCGGCCATCAGCAGGCTGCGAGCGGCGCCGTTGGCCAGCGGAAAGTGGTTCTTGGGCGCGCTGATCCGCACGAGGTCGCCGACCTTCACGCGTTCATGCATCGCCGCCGAACCGCCGCGCGAGTTCGCGTCATGGAGCACGCCAATCAGGTAACGGTGATTTTCCGAGGGGTCGTTGCAAAGCGAGTATTGGCGAACCAGCTGGTCGGTCACGTGCACATCGATGTGCGAACCGGCGGAGAAAGGCGGCAAGGTGCGTCCATCGAGGTCGACCAGTTCAAACGCGGCGATGTCCGTGGCCACCGAATGCCTGGCGGCCACGCGCACCTGAAAGGTGGCGGCATTCATGTTTTGTCTCCGCGTCAATGATTCGGTCCGACTTGACATCTACCTTATGCGGCCGGATAACATTCATCAACTACATAGGAGACATGAACAACATGAAGGAGGCTCATCAGACGCTTGAGCGCCTCGACCTGAATCTGCTGGTCGTCTTCGACGCGCTGCTTCGCGAGGAAAGCGTGACGCGCGCGGGCAAGACGCTGGGGCTGAGCCAGAGTGCCATCAGCCATTCGTTGACACGGCTTCGCGCCTATTTCGACGACCCCTTGTTCGTCAAGACGCACCGTGGCATTTCTCCGACCGCAAAAGGCGAGGCCCTGGCTCCGGTGATCGTCGACGTGATGGCCACCGTGCGCGATCAGGTCCTGTCGCAGTCGAAGTTCACCCCGCTGCTCGAGAAGCGAACCTTCAACTTCTGCATGACCGACATGGGCGAGCTGGTCTTCCTGCCGACGCTGATCGCGCGGCTCAAAGAACAGGCGCCGTTGTGCAAGATCCGCACGATGCAGATCAGACCAGATCAGCTCGCGACGGCGCTCGGTTCGGGCGAGGCCGACCTTGCCTTGGGCGCAGTGTTCACCTCGCTCGACGGGCTGTACGAAGAAGCGCTGTTCACGCACTCGTTCGTCTGCATCGTCAGTGTCAAGAACAAGCAGCTCGGGAAGACGATATCGTTGGCCGAATACCAGGCGATGCCGCATATCGCCGTTTCATTGGCCGATCAGAACGCCACCTACGACCGCGCCGTCGAAGAGGCCGGCATCGCGCGCGACATACGCATCGTGACGCCGCACTTCCTGCTGGTTCCGTTGCTGCTGGACCAGCACCCCGAGTACATCTCGACCGTGCCACGCGAGTTGGGGTCAGTGTTCTCGCATCACGGCATCGTCCGCATGATCGAGCCACCGATCGCGTTGCCGTTATTCACGCTCCGGCACTTCTGGCACCCGAGGTTCCATCACGATCGGGCGAACCGCTGGCTGCGCGAACTGACGCGCAAGACCTTCCATCAGCTGCCGCTGCCTCTCGGCCGGCGATGACCGTTGCTGCGCTGTTCATCGCGTGCAGAAAGACCCGACAGCGCTCGCGAATGCGTCCGGTGACTCGACTGCGCTGAGGTGGCCTCCAGGCAGGACCGTGAGCACAGCGCCGAGGATGCCGCAGGCCATTGCGGCCGAGTGGTCACGCGGCACTGCCGCATCGGATTCGCCCGCAACGACCATCGTCGGCGCGCGCACTTGCGCGAGCTGCGGCAGCAGGTCCGCGTCACGCAATGCCGCCATCGCCGCCGCGTAAGCGTGGGCGTCCATTGCCATGAACGATTCGATCAGCGAATGGAAGCGCGGATTGTCGGTTTCGCGAAAGTCCGCCGAGAACATCCGCTCCTTCATGCCGGTCAAGAACGCCTGGGGCCCTGACGCGTTAGCCAGCGCGATACGCCGGTTCCACTCATCGGCCGGCAGCGGAAGTTTTGCTGAGGCGTTGGCCACGACGAGTGCGGTCATGCGGTCCGGCAGATCGAGCGCCAGTTGCAACCCCACCAGCGCGCCGAGCGACGTGCCCGCGAAGCAGAAGCGCTCGATCTCCAACGAGCGCAGCAGCGCGGTCGCGTCATCTGCCAGAAGGCGGACCGAGTAGGGCTCGCATGTGCCCTCGCTCGCGCCATGGCCGCGCAGGTCGTAGCGCATCACGTGGAACTGTTGCGTCAGTGCGGGCATGACCGCGTCCCACAGCCCGTGATCGAACCCGATCGGGTGCGCCAGCACCAGCGTCGGCAAACGGCGATTGCCCTCGCGGCGGTAGAAATGACGCAGGCCGTTCGCCTGGATTGTGGCCATCAGGCCGGCACTGCGGCGATCGGAATCGTGCCGGGGTTTGCCGCTTCTGCCGCCTCGTCCTTGAGCATCTTGGCCACCAGCCAGCGAAAGCGCCCAAGGGCCTCATCGGCGCGGATCGGCTGCATCTTGAAGGCCGGCCGCAGCGCCAGACTCTTCGACTGCAGCGAGATCATCGTCCGGTCTTCCTCGAAGGCTGCGACGACGCTCTGGTGGATGGAGCGCGTGACCTCGGGGTCGTCGATCGCGAAGTTGTGCGGGTGCGCGAAGAAGTAGTGCGTCGAGTTCTCGGTCTCCGGCGTCAGCGCCTGGCAACCTTGGAACATGGCCGCACCCTCGCGATTGCCTTCCTGCGCGCCCTTGCCGGCGTCCAGCATGCCCGAATCCATGATGAAAATCCCTGGCACGAGGAAGTCGTAGTGGTTCCAGCGGTCGACCTTGCCCGGGAACGGCATGACCTTCTGAACGAACGCCGGGGGCGACGTGTTCATCGTCCAGCGGGTCACGTGCACGCCGCGGGTCAGCATGTCGGTCTTCGGGAGGTTCGCCGCGAAGTCCTCCGAGCCACCCAGGGTGTTCGCGTGCACGTAGGGCAAGTGTGCGAGATCGAGCAGGTTGTCGGCGATCAGAAGGTAGTTCGTGTCGTAGTGCGTGTAGCCCTCCAACGAGCGCCACTCGGGATCGTCGAGCCAGTGCGTGTCGGGGATCAGCGATTCATCCGCTTTCGCTGGCTCGCCCATCCAGACCCAGATCCACTTGCTGCGCTCGGCGATCGGAAAGGTCTGGACCTTGGTGCCTGGGGGGATGCGCGGCTGGCCCGGGATCTCGACGCAGGTGCCGCTCTCGTCGAACTTCAGCCCGTGGTACATGCAGCGCACGCAGTCACCTTCACGGCGCCCGGCCGAGAGCGGCGCTCCGCGGTGGCAGCACATGTCCTCGAAGGCCACGACCTCGCCGGAGGTCTTGCGCCAGATCGCCAACGGCACGTTGATGACGGTGCGCTTCAGAAAGTTATCGTCCCGAACCTCGCTGGCCCAGCCGGCCACGTACCAGCAATTTTTGATGAACATGGTTTTCTCCTACTCGCTCGAAAGGCAGCGCCCTGACGCCGTCGAGTGCTACTTGACGTACTTCCAGGCGCCGTTGGTGATCTGCATCATCACGGCGGCGCGTTGGTCGTAGCCGACGTGGTCGGTCGGCGACATGTTGATCACGCCTTGCGTGGTGACCAGACCGCGCACTTGCTCGAGGGAATCACGCAGCGCTGCACGGAACGCTTCCGTCCCCGGCTTCTCCTTGGAGAGGGCCGTCGTCAGCCCGGCGCGAAGCAACATGTTCGCGTCGAAGGCGTTCGCCACGAACACCGACATCGAGTCCGGTCCGTTTGCGGCCTCGTAGGCCTTCGTCGCTTCGAGGCCGACGGGACGAGTCGGGTTCGACGCCTCGAGTTGCGAGGCCACGAGCACCCCGCCTGCAGCGAAGTACGCACCCTCGGCATCCTTGCCTGCGAGGCGGAGGAAGTCCCGGTTGGCGATGCCATAGGTCTGATAGATGTGGCCCTTGTAGCCGCGCTCCAGCAAGGTCTTCTGTGGCAGGGCCCCGGGCGTTCCTGCGCCGGCGACCAGAACTGCATCCGGATTTGTCGCCACGATCTTGAGCACTTGGCCTGTGACGGTTGTATCGGTGCGCGCATATTTCTCGGTAGCGACACGCCTGATACCCGCTTTCTGCGCTTGGCTATCAAGTTCGGCAAGCCACGACTCGCCATATGCGTCGTTGAATCCGATGAACGCGAGCGTCTTGACGCCGTTCGCTGCCATGTGAGCGATGGTCTGCCCGACGACGATGTTCTCGTTGGCGATCGCCTTGAACGTCCAGCGCCGCGTGGCATCCTGCGGCTCGACGATGCGCGCACTGGCTGCGAGGCTGATGTGGGGAACCTTCTTCTCCGATGCATTGATGACCAGTGGCATCGTCGCGGGGCTGGTGCTCGAGCCCATCACGACATCGACCTTGTCTTCGTCGACGAGCTTCTTGAAGTTCTTGACGCTGTTCGTCGGGTCCGATCCGTCGTCCAGGATCAGGTAGTTGATCTTCTGACCGGCGATTTCCTTGGGGAACAGCTTGATCGCGTTCTGGGTGGGTATCCCCAGCGATGCCCCAGGGCCCGTGAGCGAGAGCGTGACGCCGACATTGACGTCCGCGAACGCGGATGAAGTCGCGAAACACGACACTGCGAACGTCGTCGCAGCGAGAAGCCGAGATCGTGTCATTTGATGTCTCCTGACTCTGCCAACCATGTTGCTGGCTCGCAGCCACGATATGAGACATGCCGTCTCGAAACAAGCCGATGCGGGGCATGATCTCCATGAGCGACGCGCATGATGGGCGCTTCGGGAATCCCGGGCGGCACCATATGCCGTCCAAGTAGTGCTCGGCGTGCGCCCTGTCGAAGTCGTTGCGTCAGGGTTCAGTGCTTCAGCACGACCTTGCCACGGCTGCCGGCCGCCACTGCCGCGTGGGCAGCGCCGACCTGCTCCAGCCGGAACGTCTTGGCGATCGGGATGACCAATGCGCCACGCGCAGCGGCGTTGGCCACTGCTTGGAGCGTGGCCGCATCGGCGCGGTGGTAGAGCTCGTGAATGCGCACGCGATTTCCCGTGTTCGCGCCCTCGGGCACCGGAACGATGCTGGCCACTTGCCCGCCGTCCCGCACATGGCGGATCAGTTGCAACGCCACCGGGGCCGACGCGCTGATCGCGTAGTCGAACGTGGCGCCCACCGGCGGCGCGGTGATGTCGAGCGCGTCGCCCGCCAGTTGGCGCGCTTCTTCGATTCGTTCGGGCCGGACACCGGCCACCGGCTTGGCGCCGATTTCCTGCAGATACTGGATCGCGGCGCGACCGACCGCACCGAGGCCCCCGGAAATCAGCACACGGGCACCCGCGCCAACGCCCAACGCATCGACCGTCTGGCGCCCGGTCAGCC